>NZ_SDXQ01000028.1:0-136320 GCF_006964045.1 Arthrobacter sp. TS-15
CAAAAACTTGACGACCGCACAAACCCTCTATCACGTCCCGCGTGCTTGCGGCGGGACCTTCTCTCACATTCCACTGCTCTCTGGCGGCTAGTGCCGCGGCGGCGTAGGGTCGATTGGACCATGACTGAACAGCAGCCGTACGATCTGGTCCAGCAGTATCCGCACTTCGAGCTTCGTCGCTACCCCGCGCATGTCCTCGCGGAGGTGCAAGTCCACGCGGCGTTCGATCGCGCCGGGAACGAGGCCTTCCGTTACCTTTTCAACTACATCAGCGGCAACAACACCAGCAGGCAGAAGCTGTCCATGACCGCGCCTGTCATTCAAGAAAGCGGAACGTCGGAGGAACTGGTCATGACGGCGCCGGTCCTGCAAAGCGGACCGATCTCTGGGGCTGCAGATGATGACTACGTTGTTGCTTTCGTCCTGCCAGCAGGACTGACAGCAGAGACTGCTCCAAAACCTGAAGAGCCCAGGGTCAAAATCCGTGAGGTACCGGGGGCGTTATCTGCTGTAGCACGATTCACAGGCAATGGCTCAGCCGCGGCCTTTCAACGCCATACTGTAGCGCTGATGGAGGCTCTTCAACTGGCTGATCTGACTCCCATCGGTTCGCCCAGGTTCGCGCGCTTCGACCCACCTTTCAAACCTTGGTTCCTCCGCCACAACGAGGTAGTCCTTGACGTTAAGGAACCCTAACCTGACCGATGTGAGAGATGGTTGGCCGGGAGGGCTCGGGATGTGAGAGACGGTTGGCCGGGAGGGCTCGGGATGTGAGCGATGGTTGGCCGGGAGGGCTCGGGATGTGAGAGAGGGTTTGGGTCCGGACGCCCCAATAGACTGGAACGGTGACTTCCCAGGACTCTCTGACATCCATTGGCGCCGCCCGGATCGCCGTTACGGCACTGCTCGACGGCGGTGTGCGGCACGTGGTGGTGGCGCCTGGTTCGCGTTCGGCGCCCATGGCCTACGCGCTCGCGGAAGCTGAAGCTGAAGGCCGGGTTCGGATCCACGTCCGCATCGATGAGCGGGATGCAGGGTTCACCGCGCTGGGCCTTGCCCTCTCCACAGAGGCTCCCGTGGCGGTGGTGACAACCTCCGGGACGGCGGTCGGCAACCTCCTGCCCTCGGTCATGGAAGCCAATCATTCGGCTGTCCCCGTGGTGGTGATCTCAGCTGACCGTCCCCAGGAACTTCACGGCACCGGGGCGAACCAAACCACCACCCAACTGGACCTTTTCGGCGATCACGTGAGATTCGCCGTCGACGTCCCGGCAGGTGATCACCCCCAAAAGGCGGTTGCCACGGCACTTTACGCCGCCACGGGGGCCCTCGAAGACACCCCGCCCGGCCCTGTCCAGGTGAACCTCGCGTTCCGGGATCCGCTGGTTCCGGACGCAGGCGACGCTCTTCCCGAGACCGCCGGTCGCGGGGTTTTCCATTACGACGCCGGTCCCCTGGCACTGGATCTTCCGGCAGCTTCCCGGCAACTCGCCGAAAGACGAACCGTGGTCCTTGCCGGGCATGACGCCGGCCCCGTAGCTGAAGCCTTTGCCCGCGCCCACGGTCTGCCACTGTTGGCGGAACCTTCGTCCAACGCACGCTTCGGGCCGAACGCTATTGGACCTTACCGGGTCTTGCTGGCCCACTTTGGTCCGGATTCACCCACGCCGATCGAACGCGTTGTCCTGTTCGGACGGGCAACGCTCTCCCGTCCTGTGGCTGCCCTGCTGGCGCGTGAGTCTGTTGAATCCGCCATCTACCAGCCCGTCCCGGTTGCTTGGTATGAAGCAGGGCGGCGCCGCGAAACACCCATCGAGACTCTTCCCGAGCTCGCCGACTTTGCCGGACGTGGGTCTGCCGAATGGCTCGATTCCTGGCTGCTCGCCGGCGCGGCCGCACAGCATGGCCTCGACGGGGTGCTCGCGGGGGAGAGCCTTGCAACCGGTCCCTCGGTTGGCGCTACCGTCTGGGAGCACTCCCGCGGTCAGTTGGTGCTGGGTTCTTCCAACGGCATCCGCGACGTCGACCTTGCGGGAGCACCTCACCCCGAACCCATTGCTACGGTTCACGCCAACCGCGGCCTCGCCGGCATCGATGGAACCATCGCCACAGCCACCGGAATTGCCCTGGGCAGTGGCCGCGAGACCACGGTCCTGCTTGGCGATGTCACCTTCCTTCACGATGCCGGGGGACTCCTTATCGGTCACGGAGAACCCGTGCCGGATCTCCGGATCGTGGTGCTCAACGACTCCGGCGGTGCCATTTTCGGCCTTCTCGAGCACGGTGCTGTGGAGGATTCGGGAGCCTACGGCACCGCCGTCGAGCGCCTTTTCGCTACCCCGCACTCAGTGGACATTGCGGCACTCGCGGCGGCTTACGGCGTCGGGCACCAAGCGGTAAGCACGACGGCGGAACTCGCCGCGGCCCTCAAGTCGCCTGTGAAGGGCCGCACCATTGTTGAAGTGCGCGTGGACCGGGCAGGCCTCCGCCAGCTCCATGCACGGATCAAAGAAGCCATATCGGCTGCGGTGGGCCAAGTCCTGACGGCGGGCTAACCCGCTCCGCCCCACCTCGCTACCGTTACCGCCGATCGCACCCGTAACCGCTGGTGCGAATGGCGCGAAGGGGTGCGCCGCGGGTGAAGGAGTGGTGCGCCGAGCGGGAAGGGGTGCGCCGCCGCCGTCGTACTTCACGCCGCCGTCGTACTTCACTAGGGACAGACACCCACAATTCGACGGTGACGCAAAACGGGAGGGCGACACCCAAATGTGGGTGTCGCCCTCCCGTTTGGGTGGTGTTAACGACTATGCGCGGGGTTAGTCCTCCACCACGTCAATGTGCGTGGGATCGAGGACGCGGCGCAGGAATTCCTTGGTGCGCGGCTGGGTGGGAGCACTGATGACGTTCTCCGCCGGCCCTTCTTCCACCACAACACCGGCGTCCATGAACACCACGCGGTCTGCCACTTCGCGGGCGAAGCCCATCTCGTGGGTGACCACCAACATGGTCATGCCTTCCTGGGCCAGCTTGCGCATGACGGCCAGGACGTCGCCCACGGTTTCGGGGTCAAGAGCGGACGTGGGCTCATCGAAAAGCATGAGCTGCGGGTCCATGGAGAGGGCCCGGGCAATAGCCACACGCTGCTGCTGGCCACCGGAGAGCTGGTCCGGGAAACGGTCGGCAAGGTGACCCAGGCCGACGCGCTCGAGGTTGTGGCGCGCTACGTCGCCGGCCTCGGACTTGGACCGTTTGAGGACCTTCACCTGCGAGATGGTGCAGTTGTCCAGCACGCTCAAGTGCGGGAACAGGTTGAAGTGCTGGAACACCATCCCAACGTTCCGGCGCATCCTGTTGAGGTCCACGTCCGGGTCTGTTGCCTCGAACTCACCCACGTTGATGGTGCCGCCGTTGGGCTGTTCGAGCAGGTTGACGCAGCGCAGGAGGGTGGATTTACCCGAACCCGAAGGCCCAATCAGGCAAACAACCTGGCCTGGTTCAACTGTCAGCGAGATGCCTTTGAGGACCTCGTTGCTGCCGTAGGACTTGCGCAGATCCTTGATGTTTACGCCGGCGGCTTGAACGGTGGCCGTGCTCCCAGTGGAGTTATTCATGACTGTCCTGCCTATCGCTTAGTCCGCGCGGAGCGGCTTTCGAACTTCCGTGCCAGGAGGCTCAACGGGATGGTGATGACCAGGTAGAAAGCACCGGCTACGAGCAGCGGCGTGAGGCCGGCGCCGAGGCTGGAGATGCCGTCACGGCCAAACTTGGTGAGCTCGTACTGGGACGCGGTGAGACCCAGAACGTAGATCAGCGAGGAGTCCTTGGTGAGCAGGATGATCTCGTTGGTCAGCGGCGGCAGGACGATTTTGAATGCCTGGGGGATGACGATTGAGATCATGGCCCGCCAGTGCGGCATGCCCAGTGAGCGGGCTGCTTCCATCTGGCCCTTGGGCACAGCCTGAAGGCCGGCGCGGAGTGTTTCAGCGATATAGGCCGAGGCCACCATGCCCAACGAAACCATGACCACGATGTTGACGTCCCACTGCACGCCGAACGCCAGCGGAACGCCGTAGCCGAACGCGATGAAGACCAGCAGGGCGGGAACGCCGCGGAAAAACTCGATGTAGCCGGTGGCCAGCCAGCGGTACAGAGGGAAGGAGGAGAGCTTCATCAGGGCCAGCAGAAGGCCGCCGGACAAGCCCACTATGAAAGCCAGCGCCGTGTAAATGAGGGTGTTCTTGAGGCCCACCAGGAAGATGTCCGGGAACATCGGCCCGATCTTGGCGAAGTTGAAGACGCTGGTACCAATGGTCTTCCAGTCCACAGCAAGGATCACTGCGACCACGGCCACTACGAAGATTCCGGCCTGGACGTACAAACTGACTTTGGCTCGTTGACGTGCAGTCATTGCCATGGGGTTCTCACATTCATGTTGCGCAGGTGGGGCCCCGAAACAACATGTGGTTTCGGGGCCCGCCTGCGTGGATCTGGGGAGCCGGGGCTCGGACTACTTGCTGGCTTCGCCGAACCAGGTGGTCTCGAACTTCTTCATGGATCCGTCGTCGGTGATGCGCTTGAGGGTGGCGTTCACGGCATCAGCCATGGCGGTGTTCCCCTTCTTGATGGAGATGCCCAGCTTCTCACCCGTTGCAAAGTCTTCAACGCGCTTGAGGTTGGAGTCGTCCTTGATGGCGTAGCCCAGGACGGAGCCGTTACCTACTGCGGCGTCGATGGTGCCGGCCTTGAGGGCCTGAACCAGAAGGCCGGAATCTTCGAACTGCTGGGCGTCGATTCCCTTGTCCTTGGCGTACTGGGCGCCGGTAGTGGCCTGCTGGACGCCTACCTTCTTGCCCTTGGCGCCGTCGAGGTTGTTGATGCCGGAGGAGGACGTGGCCACGAGGGTCAGGTCGTCGTCCAGGTAGGGGTTGGAGAAGTCCATGACGTTCTTGCGGACGTCCGTAATGGAGATCGAGGAGATGGAGACATCGCAGCCGGTCAGTGCGGTGCCGGTCTCGATTGCTTCGAAGGAGCTGTCCACCACGTTGAGTTCGGCCTTGACGTCCTTGGCGATCTCGGCGGCGATGTCCATGTCGAAGCCCACGATCTTGCCATCCTTCTGGAATTCGAAGGGCTCGTAAGGCACGTCCGAGCAAACGGTCAGCTTGCCGGCGTTGATGAGCTTAAGGCCGGAGTCCGAGGACGCAGCCGGGGTGGAGGAACCACCACAGGCGGTGAGGGCCAGGGCGCCGGCGGCGAGCACGGCGGCAATCTTGGTGCCGGACAGAACCGAACGGGAGATCTGCATGTTGTTTACCTTTTGTTGCAGTGGATGCTGAACTGAGTCGGTTTTAGTGTAGCGCCGAACGTGAGATGTGCATCACAGGAAACGAAGTTTCACTATTGGATAACAAGTTTACGCACTAATCAACCACTGCAGAAGTGATGGTGTCTGAAATCCCAGATTCAGCGCTTGATGCCCAGGGCTTCCAGCATCGGCCGGAATTTGGCCCACGTTTCGGCCAGTTCGGCCTCCGGCACGGAGCCTTCCACGATCCCGCAGCCCGCATACAGGCGCACGGTATTGGCGTCCTCAATCACAGCGCCACGGAGTGCGATGCCCCATTCACCATTCCCGGCAGCGTCCAGCCAACCTACGGGTCCGGCGTAAGGGCCGCGGTCCAAATGCTCCAGTTTGCGGATCAGGGCACCGGCTACCAACGTGGGTGTTCCGCAGACTGCGGCGGTCGGATGCAGTGCATTGATCAAGGCCAGGCAGGTAGGAACGTGTCCCTCAATGTCCGCCAGTTCAGCTTTCACGTCCGAGGCCAGATGCCACACATTGGGCAGCTCCAGAATAAAAGGCTCGCTATGGGAATTCATTGCTTCGGAGAACGGCGCAAGCTGCCGCGTCAGTGAGTCAATGGCGATCTCGTGTTCGTGGCGCTGCTTTTCCGAACCGGCCAGGACCCGCTCGGCGTACTCCATGGGGGACCCGTCCATGCCGTCCGCGTCGCGGCGATCCAAGGTTCCAGCCAGCACACGGGCCTGCGCAGTGCGGCCCTCCACCTGAATCAGCATCTCCGGAGTAGCACCCACCAGTCCGTCGACGCCGTACGTCCAGCATTCGCGGTACCTCGCCGCGAGCTGACGAAGAACCTCAGCAGCGTTGACGCCCTCAGGAAGGTTAGCCACGACGTCGCGCGCCAGCACCAGCTTCTCCAGTTTTCCGGCTCGGATCTCCTCCACACCGTTGGAAACGGCCTGCATCCAAGCGGCCTCACTCAGGGACCCGCGGCTGAGGTGACCGGCGGAACCGTCCGCATTAACAGCCTCCGGTGAGAGTCCGACGTCGGGCCCTCCGGTGGCTGGAGCGTCGCCGTTGGGCTCCGGCTGAGTAAGCCAGCGGTCCACGGAGGCGAGGACGCCGGCCTCGGTGAGGGGGCCGTCGTCGAACGTCAACTGGGTGGCCCAGGCGCTACCGTCGCGGATTCCAATCACGAGTTCGGGAAGGATCAGGCGGGAAACGTGGGGTGAGGTTTTGGAGAACCCGAAGGATCCAAAAGCCACCGGACCAGTGCCCGGAACCTCCACCAGATCCGTGATGTCCGCCTCAATAATGAGGTGTCGCCACCAGATATCGGCCTCAAGGAATCGCTCGGGCCCGGTGGCGTTGAAACGGGTCAGCTCGCCATAGCCAACCAGGCCGGCTTCCCTGCGGGACCAGCACAGGACGTCGTCCCGCACCAGAAACGACGGCAGCCCCCCGGAGGATGATTCAACATTCAGGGGGACTGTCAAGGTGCGGAGCGTGCTCGTCATGATGGAACAACAGTACTCCCGTGCCCAGCCAGAATCTGAGCCGACTTCTACAGCGCAGCAAAGTCGGTTGAATGTCTGAGACAATTACAGGGTGAACCGAGCATCCTTGGAAAAGCGTCCGGACGAAGTTGCGACGATGTTTGATGATGTCGCCCCAAAATACGACGTCGTCAATGATGTCCTGTCCATGGGACAGACCCGGCGTTGGCGCCGGATCGTGGTGGACGCCATGGATGTGAAAAAAGGCCAGAAGGTCCTGGACCTCGCCGCCGGAACGGGAACATCCAGCGAACCCTACGCCGATGCCGGTGTGGACGTTGTGGCCTGCGACTTCTCCCTGGGCATGCTCAAAGTAGGCAAGCGCCGCCGCCCGGACATCGACTTCATTGCCGGCGACGCCACTAACCTGCCGTTCGCTGACAACAGCTTCGATGCCTCCACCATCTCCTTCGGCCTCCGCAATGTGGTGGAACCGCGCAAGGCTCTTGAAGAGATGCTGCGCGTCACCAAGCCTGGCGGGCGGCTGGTCATCGCCGAGTTCTCGCACCCCGTGGTTCCCTTGTGGCGCAACCTCTACACCGAGTACCTGATGCGTGCGCTTCCGGCCATCGCCACCAAGGTCTCCTCCAACCCGGACGCCTACGTGTACCTCGCCGAATCCATCCGCGCCTGGCCGGACCAGGACCACCTGGCCCAGTGGCTCAGCGACGCCGGCTGGACGGACGTAACTTACCGGAACCTCAGCGGCGGCATTGTTGCCGTGCACCGTGCGCAGAAGCCCGCCGATCACCGCGAAAGTGTTCCCGTGGCAAAGCTTCGCCGCCAGATCAAGCCGCGCCACCAGGCCGGCTAACCAGCACAGCCCGTTGATTAGGACGTCGTGAAAGTACTGATTGTTGGCGCGGGCCCTGCCGGGTCCACCGCCGCGTATTACCTCGCCCAGCAGGGCATCGATGTCACGGTGCTGGAAAAGACCTCTTTTCCCCGTGAAAAAGTCTGCGGCGATGGGCTCACTCCACGCGCGGTCCGCGAGATCCAGAAGCTTGGGCTGCCCCATGCTGTCTCGGAGGGTTGGCGCCGGAACAAGGGCCTTCGCCTTATTGCCGGTGGCCGCACCATCGAATTGCCGTGGCCCGAGGTTGCCGACTTCCCCACCTACGGCCTGATCCGGACCCGACTCGGTTTTGACGAGGACCTGGCCCGCCACGCCGAGTCCGCGGGCGCCGTCGTGCTTGAACGCCACAGCGTCACCTCCGCGTTGACTGCAGAAGACGGCCGCGTGATCGGCGTCCAGGCTTCCGTCCTTGACGAGTCCGGACGCAAGACGGGCGAAACGCGCGACTTCCACGCCGACGTCGTCCTCGCCGCGGACGGCAACTCAACGCGAACTGCGGTGTCGTTGGGTATGCACAAACGCGACGACCGTCCGCTGGGCGTCGCAGTGCGCACCTATTTCACTTCGCCCAGGCATGACGATGACTGGATGGAGGGCTGGCTGGAACTCCCCGGCAAGTCCGGTAAACCGCTGCCCGGATACGGTTGGGTGTTCGGGGTTGGCGACGGAACCTCCAACGTGGGCCTGGGGATACTGAACTCGTCCAAGGAATTCGGCAAACTCGACTACAAGCAGGTCCTGCGCGAATGGACCGCCGGCATGCCGTCCGATTGGGGCTTCACACCGGAAAACCAGGTGGGGGAGATCCGCGGTGCCGCGCTGCCCATGGGCTTCAACCGCACCCCGCACTACTCACCCGGGCTTCTCCTGTTGGGTGACGCCGGCGGAATGGTGTCCCCGTTCAACGGAGAGGGCATTTCCTACGCCATGGAGTCGGCCCGGTTCGCGGCTGAGTTCCTGATTGACGCGTCGTCGCGCTCGGCATCCGCCGGTTGGACAACGCACGACGCCGATGCTCACCTTTCGCGGTACGCGGACTATGTGCGGGACCAGTGGGGTTCACACTTCACACTGGGCCGCATGTTTGCCTCCCTGATCGGGAAGCCCGCCGTGATGAAGCTGGCACTGCGCACGGGTATGCCCATCCCCGTGCTCATGCGCTTTGTGGTTCGAATGCTCGCGAACCTCACGGATCCGTCCGCGAAGGGCTTCGAAGACCGGGTTATCCGGGTCCTCGAAATGCTGGTTCCGGCCACCTCCAACACTTCGCCTGCCCGCGCCCTTACGCCGGCAGGCTCCAACACCGCGGTTTCCGCAACAACTAGTTAGGGTTAACCCGTGACGAACTCTGCCGAACACAGCTGGACTCATGCCGGGCACGGCTTGCCGCAGGCCGTTGAGCCTGCTCCCAACACCACCGCAATAGCAACGGGACTCCAGCTGCCCGCCGGATTCGCCGCCATTGCCGGCGATGCCGAGCTCGGACCGGCCATCACCACCAACCTTGCCCGGGTTGAGAAAAAGCTCCGCGAAGCCATTTCCAACTCGGACCCCCTGGCTGACGCGACGTCGCGCCACCTGGTGGAAGCCGGCGGCAAGCGCATTCGTCCGCTGTTGACTCTGCTGTGCGCCCACCTTGGCGATGCTTCCCGCCCCGAGGTTGTCCAAGCTGCTGTTGTGGTGGAACTGACACACCTCGCCACGCTGTACCACGACGACGTCATGGACTCCGCACCCTTCCGCCGCGGTGCTCCCACGGCCCACGAAGTATGGGGGAACTCCGTCGCCATCCTCACCGGTGACCTCATCTTTGCCCGTGCCTCCATCCTGGTGTCCGAGCTCGGTTCCCGCGCGTTGGGCATCCAAGCGCGGACCTTCGAGCGCTTGTGCCTTGGCCAGCTCCACGAAACCGTGGGCCCGCGCGAAGACGAAGATCCCGTGGAGCACTACTTGTCCGTCATCGCAGACAAGACCGGCTCACTGGTGGCAGCGTCCGGCCAGCTCGGGGCGATCTTCGCCGGCGCCGATGAGTCCTACGAGGACCTGCTGGTGGAATACGGCGAGAAAGTTGGCGTAGCTTTCCAGCTTGCCGACGACGTCATTGATGTCACCGGAGTGAAGGTCAAGTCCGGTAAGTCCCCGGGCACCGACCTCCGCGAAGGTGTTCCCACTTTGCCTGTCCTGCTGCTTCGCCGGGATGCTGCTGCAGGGGATGGCTCCGCTGCTGCCCTCCTGGAATTGATCGACGGCGACTTGTCCTCGGATGCTGCCCTTGCTGAGGCAGTGGCCGGGCTGCGTGAGCACCCTGTCACCAACGAGTCCTGGAAGATCGCCCGCCAGTGGTCTGCCGAAGCCGTTGCGGCTCTGGACCCGCTGCCGGAGGGCGTCGTGAAGGCGTCGCTGACCAACTTCGCCCATGCTGTGGTGGACCGCAGTAGCTAGGTTTCTCTTCGCTTTGGCAGGCGTCCGGCCCTTGAGAGGCTGGGCGCCTGTTTTGTTGGCTGCCCGTGTACCGCTGCCACCTACTTTGGGTGTAATGAGGACTGCATGGCCCTCGTTTTACGGCAAGTCCGGCTTTCTTGGCTTCAAAGTAAGTGGTGGCCGCACAGCCGTTTCGGCGCAGCCCCTGGTTTAAGAAGGAATGGCCCCGGTTCGTTGCAACGTTACGAGTCATACGCTGCACCGAACCGGGACCACAATCTCCGTTCGCATCAGACCCACCGGAGGCATTTAGTGGATCCGTGAAAAGCTTATGACAATCCTGTCACATATGCAACTTTCCAGGTCAACGGTTTTTTTGTTCACGCAGCGTGATTTACAGGACGGCGTTGGTCCTCCACCACCTACTTTGATCCTGGGAAACCCGGGACACGCCTACTGCGGGGTGTGTCGCAGCCTTCGAGCCCTCAAACTAGGTGGTGGCGGCCCGCGAGAGTTGTCCACATAAGGAACTTCTCAACAACTGCAGGCTCTCCGCCGAAGTCAGCATGGCCTTATGAACATCGAGAACTTCCTCCATAGCCGCCACGGAGCAGCGACCACTCGGACCCTGCTGACCGCAGGCTTTACTCGCCGCGTGCTCGCGAATGCAGTCAGGGACGGCCGAGTGACCCGCCTTCATCGTGGCGTCTACACGTCCAGAAAAGCGGACCCCGACATCGTTGCCGCCTTTCGAGCCGATGGCTTACTTACCTGCGTTTCAGCAGCTCGCTTCTATCGGCTTTGGACTCTTGGCGACCCCGGCTCTCTCCATTTGAGCTGCAGTACGGGCCAAGCGAGACGGGGCGTAGTCCACCACGGAGACTGCCTACACCCGGCACACTCGGATCTACCAGTTGCAGGGGTGGCCGATGTCCTGATCCACTCCCTCAGGTGCCTACCGGAACTCGAAGCACTGGTCATGGTGCAGAGCGCAGTTAGCCAAGCACTCCTGTCTACGGATTTCCTGAGATCCAAGCTTCCCGGCAACCGGAATGGCAAGGTCCGCGGGATCTTGGGTTTGGTTCTCCCTCGTGCCGACTCGCTCTTGGAGGTGCTGGCCCATACACACTTCACCCGGGCAGGTCTCCGAGTCCGTATGCATGTGGACGTACCAGGCGTGGGAGAAGTGGACTGTCTGGTCAATGAATGCCTGATTGTAGAACTCGACGGCGGGACTCACCTTGAGGGAAAACAGGTCAAGAAGGACCAATACAGGAACAACGCGGGCATCCGGGGAGGCCTTTTGACGCTCCACTATTACTACGTGGACGTCGTACACCATCCGGAGAGAATGGTCGCCGAAGTCCTGACAGTCCTGCTCAATAGGGAAGCCGGCCGTTTCGGCCCGTTCCGATACATAGCCGGCCGCCCGCCGTCGTAATCCTTCGCGAGAGGTGTACCGCCACCACCAACTTTGACTCCGAAATGCCCCAACAACGCCCTCCGAAGGTGTGTCGCCGTTGGAGTTGGCTCAAAGTGGGTGGTGGCGGTTTGGGGAGGGGAAACAAAACAGCCCCTTCCCAACCCGGAATGGGTGAGAAGAGGCTGCTCGAAAACTTCAAACTTAGTCTTCGTCGTCGTTGAATGCCCACTCGAACATGTCGAACACGAACTCAGAGAACGTACCTTCTTCGCTCTTCCACTGGCCGCGGGCGTTATTGCGGCGCCAGACGATGGGGTCCGGGATGCTGAGATCCGCGGTGCGGAAGCCCCACGTGAATTGCTCGTCCTCGTCTTCGAGGAACATGAGGAAGCCTTCGTCATCAACTTCGAGTTCCTCAGGGTCCCAGAAGTAGTGGTAAGCCTCCATGAGGTCCTCGCAGCCGCCGATAGCAAGGTAGAACTCGCGCAGAACCAGCGGGATGGTGAAGGAGTGATCGGCCAGAGCGTCGTCCAGCTCGGCCGGCGTGAGGCCGTCTTCTTCCTGCCATTCATCCTCGAGATACTTTGGGACCAGCGCGCGGAACTTCTCGAGGAACATGTCAGTCATGCTCTTATCCTAGCTAATCCCGGGGGCCCGAAATTGCGCCCCCACCGGTGGCTGCTCGATGCCATCCGCGCACAGCCAACGGCACATACCAACTGCGCCGCCACGCGGTCACCCGGAAAGCGAAAACAACGCCAGCGATGACACAAGCGGTAACCCCATTGAACAGGCCAAGGTTCCACAACAACGTGGTCAAGCCGGCACCCGCGAAGGCCGGCAGCGCATAGATGTCGCGGTTGTTGAACAGGGTAGGGATTTCATTCGCGGTGATGTCACGGAGCAGGCCTCCGCCCACGGCTGTGGTGACCCCCAGCAGGATCGCAGCCACCGGATTCATGCCCGCGGCGATTGCCTTCAGCGTGCCTGTGATGCAGAACAAGGCCAGCCCGCCGGCGTCGAACAGGGTCAGCAGAGAAGTGAAGCGCTGCACTGAGGAGAACAAGTAGTAAACCAGCAGCGCAGCCAGCAACGGCGGGGCCAAGTACGCGGGGTTGGTGAAAGCGATGGGGGGACCGGCGTTGATCACGATGTCACGGATTACGCCACCGCCCAGCGCCGCGATGGACGCGAGCAGTATGGAACCCACGAAGTCGAACTGCTTCCGGGCCGCCAACAACGAGCCTGACACAGCAAAAAAGAACACGCCGATGAGGTCAAGCCCAAGAAGAACAACGTCAAAGGAAATCAAGTGGACTGGTTCTTTCTTAACGTGCTTAACAACAGGTGCTGGCTCAACGTTACGCTAGCTCCCATGAACAGCCCCGTTTTGATCGCTTGCGCCCATGGAACCCGCAACGCCGAAGGCCAGGCTGCCATCCGGAGCGTGATGGCAGACATTGAAACTCTCCGCCCCGGTTTGCGTGTTGTTGAGGCGTACGTTGACGTTCAGGAACCGGAGCTGGGCGGCGTGGTGGAGGGCCTGCCGGAGGGGACTGCCGCCGTCGTCGTACCGCTTTTGCTCTCTACCGGCTTCCACATCAAAGTGGACGTGCCCAAAGCCATCAAGAGCCGCCCTGAGGTAATTGCCGCCAGGCCCCTGGGTCCGGACCCTCGGCTGGCAGAGCTGTTGGCCAACCATCTGCGTGCGGCCGGGCTGACTGAGAACGACGGCGTGCTGCTGGCCGCCGCTGGATCGTCCCTTCCGGACGGCTCGGTTGACTCGGAAGAGCAGGGGAGGCTGCTCGGCGAGCTGCTGCCGAACAAAGTGCGCGTCGCCTATGGCGCCAGTGCCCAGCCAACAGTGCCCGACGGCGTCGCCTCCTTGCGTGCCGAACTCGCCGCGGACGGTGGGACAGGCAGGGTCTTCATTGCCTCATACCTGTTGGCTACCGGCTATTTCCACGATCAGTTGGCGAAGGCGGGCGCGGACGTTGTGGCGGCACCTTTGCTGCCTTCTCCTGTGTTGGCGGAGATCGCGCTGGAACGGTATGACGCAGTGGTGGCTAGCCGCTGACTCCAGCGTTTAGGCATCCTCCGGGGTCCAAGTGGAGCCCCGCATTTCTTCCCTGAACCAGTTGGGGATGTGTTCCTCGTCCCGGGGGTAGAGGTAAAGCTCTTGGGCGTAGGTGTCGTTGACGGGTTCGCCGAGTTCCCAGACGGGCTTTTCTGTGTAGTTGTAGCTGGCTTCCCACCCATCTCCTTTGGGAGTGATCTTTAGGGTCGTGGAGAACCAAGTGCCCTGGTCCGGTCGGTACATAACCTCTCGTAGTTTTAGGGCGGCAATTAGGACCGTGTCGTCCGGGTCAAGACGTTTCAGTTCCTCACCCATGTAGTAGACCTTGGCAATCGAACTGCCTAGCCCGCCCGTTTCGTTGTGAACGTATTCGAGTAGGTCCCAAGGCATGTCCAGAGGTCGAACATCCCAAAGTCCTTCCGCAATAATGCGCTCATACTCCCGTGCTTGCTCAAACGGATCCTTGGACGCGGTACTGTCCGTCATTTTCGAATGTCCTAGTCTGAGTCGGGGGTCCAAGTGGAGCCCCGCATTTCTTCCCTGAACCAGTTGGGGATGTGTTCCTCGTCCCGGGGGTAGAGGTAAAGCTCTTGGGCGTAGGTGTCGTTGACGGGTTCGCCGAGTTCCCAGACGGGCTTCTCCATATAGTTGTAGTCGGCTTCCCAGCCATCTCCTTTGGGTGTGACTTTCAGGGTCATGGAGATCCAGGAGCCCTGATTGGGTCGATACATCACGTCTCGAAGATCATCGACTGTGAACAGGATTTCGTTAGCGAATGAGGCTCGTTGTACGAGCTCACCCTTGCTGTAAATCTTCGTGATGGAGCTGCCGCGGCTGCCTATTTGATTGTGGACATAAACGAGGGCATCCCAGGCTCTGTCCGTCGGACGGATTGCCCAAATCCCCTCAGCGATGATGCGCTCATACTCCCTGCTTGCTCAAACGGATCTTTGACTGGGTCTGTGGATGTCATTCACTGCTTCTTCCGAAGAGGTTGTTGAAGGTCTCGTTGATAAATTGCTTCTCGCCTTGCCAGGCCCGTACTAGGAACTTTTCAGGGGTCTTCATCGAAGGTCGTCGCATGATGTCAATCTGCAGATTAATCTTAGGCGGCGGCACTTCGAGCAACTTGTCGCGTAGTTGCATCTCGATCCTGTAGAAGTTCTTCCGGTTAACCGAACTTCGGTTGAGTTCCTTGAGCATGCCGACGGTGTTGATGCGTTCGCCGATTCCGTCGAGGAGTCGCGCGATGAGGTGCCCGCCGTCGTAGTCGGGCGGAACGACGTCGGGGTCCCAGTCGCCTATTTCGGCCGTTGATTCCCTGCCAACGGAACCTTGGATGTACGGGGATCGTTGGCCGTCACCAAGTTCCAGCCCTACCACCGCCACGTGTTTGGTGTGTCCGTTTTTGTCGGTCTTGAATGTCACGTCATCTTTGACGCCCTCAACTTTGTACGTCATGTCCGGCAGCGGGTTGTTCAGGTCGGGATTAAGCGTGTCCTTGAGCTTGGTGATGACGGCTTCTGTGATGGTTCCGTTGGCGTCGGTGATGAAGGTGCCGCGGCCGGGCACCCGGTATTCGGTGTTGGGTGCGAAGCCTTCGGTGACTTTGGTCCAAGGTGTTCTGGGTCCGGCAACCATGGATTCGGGGACACAGACGAGGTGCTGGACCGATGGTTTGGACGGGTTGTGGTGCGGAGTGGAGACCATATCGGTGGTGGCTTGGTGGTGTTCCGCGGCCCTGCCTAGCGTGCCGATCGCCGGGGGCCGGTGGGCGGCCTGGTCCAGGCGTTCTATGCCTTGGAGCAGGTCCTCTGCCAAGCCACCGAGGGGGCCACGGCCCACCCCGGAAAACCCGTCGGCTACGCGGACGGCACCTCCGCTGTCGTCGAGGTGATCCAGAACGTTGGCCATGCCTTGGAGTGCAGGTTTGAGGGCATGTTCCAAGGTGGCGACCTTGACGCTGGCCATGGTGTCGTAGATTTTGGCGCTGGTGACCGGGGCGAGGTCCGCGAGAACCCTTTCGATAAGGGCGCCGGCGCGCACGGCCGTTGTGCCACCGCCGGTGGCCAGCGCTGCGCCGAGGTCGATGGTGTTGCGGGTCAGCGCGTATTCCCATTCGCCCTTCGCCCACGCCTCGGCATGGAGCATGGCGGGCAGGGCCTGGCTGAGCTCGGCGGCAGCTGCGTCCTGGTCCTCTTGTTTGCCGGTGATGGCACGATCCAGCCAGACGCCGGGGGAGATGAAAGTGCCAATGTTCCAGAGGGTCTTGCCGATTCCTTTCAGGGTGTCCTCGCCGCTGGGCGTCTCTTCGAGGCCCAGTTCGGTTACGGAGGGCCTCGCCACGGCGGACATCCAGGACAGCGAGTAAGCCGTACCCGCGGTTTCCCACAGGGTGTCCAGGGCGCCCTGCGCGGCTCCTGCCCAACCGTGCAGTTTTGCCCGTTCAACGGGTGCACCCCAGGGGAGTTTGCCTTCCTCGCCCAAGGCATCCAGGGTGGGGGCGTCCACCGCGTAGACGTTGGAACCATCGGCTCGGGCCGCGGCGTCGGTGGCGCTGACGTAGCGGGTTCCGCCGTACACTCCGCGGATCTTGTTCGCGCAGTCCTGCTCGGCTTCTGCGAACCGGGCTTTGATCTTGTTGAGTTCGGCGAGGAGCCGGTGCTGTTCGTCCACGATCGCCGGGACGGTCCCCCAGTCATCACCTTTGAGGTCGATGCGGCTACTGAGCTTCGAGGCGTCCTCCGTGAGATTCCCGGACAGGGTCTTCACGGCTTGGCAGGCAGTGGCAAATTCGGACAAAGCCGCGGCGGCCACGGACGTGCCGTCGTTGACTGTGCCGGCCATGACTCTCACCGGGGTGAAAGCGGCCAGGAGGTCAGGGAGTTCCGGGGTGTGGAACGGGACGGCCAGAGCGTTCCAGTTCGTTGCGGTTGTGGTGACAGCATCCCGGAGTCCGGCTCCTGCGGCGTGTAGGTCCTTTGCCGCCAAATCGAGTGCGGCGGGATCCGGGACCATCGGCAACGCCGCTAAGTCCAGGCCCGGGACGCCGCCCTGCGGGGCGATACACCTGCCAAAGTTGTCTGCCATGCGTACTCAGCCGCGCTCGGGCGAACGGCGACCGCCCCACGACAGCGAGCCGCCGCCGTCGAGCCCCGAGACACGACCCAACCCTGACCCGTCGGCTGCCAGGGTGGATGCCGAGGCCTGCGCCTGTCGCGCCATGTCGGCGTCGGCCCGTACATAAGCCGTCAACGCGACCGCTGCGCCTTCGATGATGCGGTTGGACCGTCCGGCGATGGCTGTGAGGTGGGGGAGTACGGAGATCTCGGCGTACTCATGAAGGGCCTTGCCCACCAGACCACCGCCCACCACAGTGCCTGCGCCATCGAGCGAGGCGCCCAACCGTGCGGCAGCTTGGTTCTGCCCGTCCGCATCCGCCGCCGCGGTAGCCAGCACAGCCCGCGTACCGGCAGGGTCAATATCCCAGCTGATCGTCACCACATCCCCCCAAAACGGCTCCTCCGGGACCGGAAAAGCAGGACTTGAGAGGATGCTACTAATTCGTAGGGCCGGCATCGCAGCCCAGAAAAAACCCAAAAAAAGCGTCACGACGAGGGCCACCGCGCCACAATATGAACCTGCATAAGAAGCCCGCTGCAACAAGGCCGATGAAGCCTTCGTGACGAAATGTTTCCCTAGGTGACTTCGCGTTTCCGGACCTTTGCTGGCGAAAACTGGCCAGACCTACAGTCGATGTATGACAGATACAGCTGTAGCCGGTGCGTCGACTGAGACCACCAAGCGTCCGGCACGCACCCGCCCTGCCGCCAAGCCCCACGGCCAGTGGAAGGTTGACGGCACCGCGCCCCTCAATGCCAACGAAACTTGGAAGCAGGAAGACAACGGGCTGAACGTCCGTGAGCGCATTGAGTCTGTCTACTCCAAAGAAGGCTTTGATTCGATCGACGGCACGGACCTTCACGGCCGCTTCCGTTGGTGGGGCCTCTACACCCAGCGCAAGCCCGGGATCGACGGCGGCAAGACCGCAACGCTTGAACCGCACGAGCTCGAAGACAAGTACTTCATGCTGCGCGTGCGCATCGACGGCGGCGCGCTGACCACCGAGCAGCTTCGCGTTATTGGCCAGATTTCCGTGGACTTCGCCCGCGGCTCAGCGGACCTCACGGACCGGCAGAACATCCAGCTGCACTGGATCCGTGTTGAGGACGTGCCCGAAATCTGGCGCCGCCTCGAAGGCATTGGTCTGTCCACCACGGAGGCTTGCGGCGACGTTCCCCGCGTCATCCTCGGCTCCCCGGTTGCGGGCATTGCCAAGGACGAGATCATCGATCCCACACCGCTGATCCACGAGCTCGCCGAGCGTTTCATCGGCGACCCCGAGCTGGCTAACCTGCCGCGCAAATACAAGACCGCCATCACGGGCCACCCGTCCCAGGACGTGGTGCATGAGATCAACGACTTCGCCTTGGTGGGCGTCGTCCACCCCGAACTCGGTGCGGGCTACGACCTCTGGGTTGGCGGCGGCCTGTCCACCAACCCGCGTCTGGCCGAACGCCTGGGTGTGTTCGTTTCCGCCGACGTCGCCGCAGAGGTGTGGCTCGGCGTCACCAGCATCTTCCGCGACTACGGCTACCGCCGCATGCGCACCAAGGCCCGCCTGAAGTTCCTCATGAACGACTGGGGACCGGCCAAGTTCCGCCAGATCCTTGAGGACGAATACCTCGGCTTCAAGCTCCCGGACGGCCCTGCAGCTCCCAAGCCCACGGCTCCCGGCGACCACATTGGTGTTCATGAGCAGAAGGACGGCAAGTTCTTCATCGGCGTGACCCCGACTGTGGGACGCACGTCCGGCGAGGCACTCGTTACGCTGGCGGACACTTTGGAGAAGCACGGCAGCTACCGCCTGCGCACTACTCCTCACCAGAAGCTCGTGATCCTGGACGTGGCCAAGGAACAGGTTGAACCGCTCATCGCCGAACTGGACACTTTGGGCCTCTCGGCTCGTCCGTCCGTGTTCCGCCGCGGCACCATCGCCTGCACGGGCATCGAGTTCTGCAAGCTGGCCATCGTGGAAACTAAGGTCACCGCTGCTACGGCCATCGCTGAGCTGGAGCGCCGCTTGGCCGACCTCGTGGAAACCAAGCAGCTCCCGTCGGCACTGTCCCTCCACATCAACGGCTGCCCCAACTCCTGCGCCCGTATCCAGACGGCCGATATCGGCCTGAAGGGCATGATGCTGCCAACGCCCGACGGCGACCCCACCCCGGGTTTCCAGGTCCACCTCGGTGGCGGGCTGGCCAACAACGAGCGCGAGGAAGCCGGTTTGGGACGTACCGTCCGCGGCCTCAAGGTCACGGTGGAAGACCTGCCCGACTATGTGGAGCGCGTGGTCCGTAAGTTCGTCGCTGTTGGCGCCGAGGGCCAGACCTTCGCAGAGTGGGCACACTCGGCAGATGAAGGAGATCTCCAATGACAGATCCCGTCACCATTACCAACCTCGCCAGCGCACCAGCCCGTCCGGCGCTGCGTTCCCATGAGGAACTTAAGGCCCTGGCCGAATCCGGCGCCGCTGAGCTCGGCTGGAACGCTCCTGCTAGGGATGTCATCGCCTGGGTGGCCCGCAACTTCGAGCTGCCTACGGTCACGGTCGCCTGCTCCATGGCCGACGCGGTCCTGCCGGCTTTGGTCGCGGACCAGCTTCCCGGCGTCGATGTCTTGTTCCTGGAAACCGGCTACCACTTCAAGGAAACGTACGAGACGCGCGACGAAGTCGCGGCGAATCTCCGCGTCAACGTGGTGGACGTCCTTCCCGAAACCACTGTGGAACAGCAGGACCGGCTCCTGGGCAAGGACCTGTTCGCCCGCGACCCCGCCCAGTGCTGCGCGCTGCGCAAGGTCCAGCCGTTGCGCCGCTCGCTGGCCGGCTACGAGGTGTGGTTCACCGGTGTCCGCCGAGACGAAGCACCCACCCGCACCAACACGCCCGTGGTCACCTGGGATGAAGGCTTCGGCCTGGTCAAGGTGAACCCGATGGTCGACTGGACCTTCGATCAGCTGATCGAGTACTCCGAGGACAACATCCTTCCCGTCAACCCCCTCCTGAGCCAGGGCTACCCGTCCATCGGCTGCCAGCCCTGCACCCGCAAAGTGGCCCCGGGTGAAGACCCCCGCGCCGGCCGCTGGGCAGGTTCCGACAAGACAGAATGCGGACTACACACATGAGCACGTACACAACAGAGGAGTCCACGGTGGAAGTTGCAGCGGCAGTCGACGCCCCCTCAGCCGAGCGACTCTCCAGCTTGGACACCCTCGAGTCCGAAGCCATTCACATCATCCGCGAAGTTGTTGCCGAGTTTGAGAAGCCTGCGCTGCTGTTCTCCGGCGGCAAGGACTCCGTGGTCATGCTGCACTTGGCCACCAAGGCGTTCTGGCCGGGCAAGGTTCCGTTCCCGGTCCTGCACGTTGACACGGGCCACAACTTCCCGGAGGTCATCGACTTCCGGGACCGCACCGTTGAGCGCCTTGGCTTGAAGTTGGTTGTTGGCTCCGTGCAGGAGTTCATCGACCGCGGCGAGCTTGCCGAGCGCGCCGACGGCACTCGCAACCCGCTGCAGACCGTTCCGCTGTTGGATGCGATCCAGCGCAACAAGTTCGACGCCGTGTTCGGCGGCGGCCGTCGCGACGAGGATAAGGCCCGCGCCAAAGAACGCATCCTGAGCCTCCGTGACGAGTTCGGCCAGTGGGACCCGCGCAACCAGCGCCCCGAACTGTGGAACCTGTACAACGGCCGCCACACCGTGGGCCAGCATGTCCGTGCGTTCCCCATCAGCAACTGGACCGAGCTGGACATCTGGCGCTACATCGAACGCGAGAACATCGAGCTTCCCAGCCTCTACTACGCTCACGAGCGTGAAGTCTTCGCCCGCGACGGCATGTGGCGCGCTGTGGGCGAAGTTTCCCAGCCGCTGCCGCACGAGGAAGTCATCACCAAGCTGGTGCGCTACCGCACGGTGGGCGACATGTCCTGCACAGGTGCTGTCGAGTCCGACGCACGCACCGTGGCCGACGTCGTTGTTGAAGTCGCTGCCTCCACCCTGACCGAACGTGGCGCCACCCGAGCAGATGACCGCATCTCCGAGGCAGCCATGGAAGACCGCAAGAAGGACGGCTACTTCTAAATGACCACCGAAACATTGGCTGCCGGGCTGGAAACAGCCCTGCCCACAACCCTCTTCCGCTTCGCTACCGCCGGCTCGGTGGACGACGGCAAGTCCACTTTGGTGGGCCGCCTCCTCCACGATTCCAAGGCCATTCTTGCTGACACGCTCGACGCCGTTGCCCGCACCTCTGCGGACCGCGGCTTCGGCGGGGAAAAAGGTGGGATTGACCTGGCCCTCCTGACCGACGGCCTGCGTGCCGAGCGCGAGCAGGGCATCACCATCGATGTCGCCTACCGCTACTTCGCTACGGACCGCCGCAGCTTCATCCTGGCGGACTGCCCCGGGCACGTTCAGTACACCAAGAACACGGTGACCGGCGCGTCCACTGCGGATGCCGTCGTCGTACTCATTGACGCCCGCAAGGGTGTGCTGGAGCAGACCCGCCGGCACCTGTCCGTGCTGCAACTGCTTCGGGTTGCCCACGTCATTGTGGCCGTGAACAAGATCGACTTGGTGGACTTCAGCGAGCAGGTGTTCCGCGACATCGAAGCGGACGTGCAGAAGGTTGCCCGAGAACTTGGCCTTGGATCCGACGGAGTCGCTGACCTGCTGGTGGTGCCGGTGTCGGCCCTTGATGGCGACAACGTGGTGGACCGCTCTGAGCGCACCCCTTGGTACACGGGCCCGGCACTGCTGGAGGTCCTCGAAACCCTCCCTGCTGCTGACGAGCTTGAGGCCGAACTGGAGAGCTTCCGTTTCCCGGTCCAGCTGGTGATCCGCCCGCAGGGCGCCCTGGCTCCGGATGCTGTTGCTGGTGGGCTCGATGTGGAGGCGTACCGCGATTACCGCGCCTACGCAGGCCAGATCACCGAAGGCTCCGTGAAGGTTGGCGACGAAGTTTCTGTGATCAGCCCGGGCCACGAACCTCGCACCACCACGGTGATCGGCATCGACTTTGCCGGTCAGTCGCTGGAGGAAGCTGCTGCTCCGCAGTCAGTGGCCGTCCGTTTGGCCGACGAGATCGACATCGCCCGTGGCGACACTATCGCCGCTGCCGGAACTGTCCGCGAAAGCACAGCTGACCTGTATGCCTCGCTCGCATGGCTTTCACCGAAGCCGCTCCGCGAAGGCCAGAAGGTCCTGGTGAAGCACGGTACGCGCACCGTCCAGGCACTGGTTCGCAACGTCACGGGCAAGCTTGACCTGGCCACGTTCAACGTGGAGCCCGCGACCAATCTGGAGCTCAACGACATCGGACACGCACAGCTGCGCCTGTCCGCTCCGTTGCCGCTGGAGAACTACCTGCACCACCGCCGCACCGGCGCTTTCCTGGTGATCGACCCCATCGACGGCAACACCCTTGCCGCTGGTTTGGTGAAGGACCACCCCGGCGACCACGAAGACGAACGTTACGTCATCTAGGGACACACACAGTCACAAAACCGCAGCTTGTTCGCGACTCCTCACGTTGTACGGCGGGAATTTCGAACAGGCTGCGGTTTTCTTTTTGGGGAAGGACCCATGCCACAGAACACCTCGCTCAGCACTCTCCTCAACGCCGGCACGGACCTGGTCCTGGACGGTGCTTTGGCCACGGAACTGGAGGCCCACGGATGCGACCTGGAGGACGCATTGTGGTCGGCCAAGGTCCTGCTGGAGCAGCCGCACCTGATCAAGCAGGTTCACCGGGACTACTTCGACGCCGGGGCCTCCGTGGCCATCACAGCCAGTTACCAGGCGACGCCGCAGGGTTTCGCACGGCGTGGCCTGTCCGTTGAAGAGTCGTTGGAGCTGGTGGCTTTGAGCGTCCGTTTGGCCGACGAAGCACGGCAGGAAGCCTTGGCGGAAGGTTCAGCGAGTGGGCCTTTATTGGTGGCCGGATCCGTTGGCCCGTACGGCGCCTACCTCGCTGATGGCTCTGAATACCGCGGCGATTACACGCTTTCCGCCGCGGAATTCCGGGACTTCCACCGCCCGCGCATCTCTGCGCTCGTGGAGGCCGGTGCGGATTTCCTGGCATGCGAGACCCTGCCGTCGTACGCCGAAGCAGAGGCGCTCTTGGCGCTCGTGGCGGAGTTCGACGTCGAATCCTGGTTTACGTTCACGCTGCGGGACAGCGGCCACATCAGTGACGGAACGCCGATCGCGGACGTGGCTGCGTTGCTCAGCGCGGAACCGCGGGTGGCCGCCGTCGGCGTCAATTGCGTGCCGCTGGAACTGGTGACCGAAGCGCTTGGCAACCTTCAGAAGTCCTCGACCAAGCCGCTGGTGGCGTACCCGAATTCGGGGGAGACCTACGATGCTGTGACCAAGACGTGGGGTCCTTCGGAGGGCGTTCAAGGTAACGGAACTTTGGCGGGCAACGCAGCTTTTTGGCTTGACCGGGGCGCCCATCTCATAGGTGGATGCTGCCGCACAACTCCACGCGACATTGAAGGCCTAGCAGCGAATATGACGCCACGTGAACCTGCGTGAACCTTGATTTCTACGGGATTGAAGCCGAAATATGACAGTCCCTACTGTGAAGGCATGACCTCTCCGGAATGGTCCTTGCTTGCCCTCGACGGGCGATGTCACGGGGCCTGATCTTCGCCCCTCTCGCATCCCACATCTCCTAAGGACCCACCCCCATGGCTAACACACCCGAGTCGCCCAACACGGGCACCACCCGCATCGTCGCCGGTGAATCCGCATCCAAGCCCAAGCGCCGCCGCACATTAGAGATCGGCTTGGCTGTCGGCCTCGTGCTGCTGATCGGTGCAGGCGCTGCAGTTGCTTCCGCTGTCTCGCAAAACAACCAAGCTGCACCGGCACCCACCACCACGCCTGCAGCCGAACTCAAACTCGGATACTTCAGCAACGTCACGCACGGCCCCGCGCTGGTAGGCACCAGCCAGGGCCTCATTGCCAAGGAACTTGGCGAAACCAAGCTCAGCACCCAGGTCTTCAACGCCGGCCCCGCCGCAATCGAAGCCTTGAACGCCGGCGCCATCGACGCCACGTACATCGGCCCGAACCCGGCCATCAACTCCTTCGTCAAGAGCAAGGGCGAGTCCATCAGCATCATCGCCGGTGCCGCTTCAGGCGGTGCCCAGCTGGTGGTCAAGCCGGAGATCACCTCCGCAGCCGACCTCAAAGGCAAGATCCTCAGCTCCCCGCAGCTCGGCGGAACCCAGGATGTGGCCCTCCGAGCCTGGTTGGGCGATCAAGGCTTCAAGACCAACACCGATGGCAGCGGCGACGTGAACATCAACCCCACCGAGAACGCCCAGTCGCTGAAGCTCTTCCAAGACGGAAAGCTCGACGGCGCGTGGTTGCCTGAGCCTTGGGCCTCCCGTCTGGTGCTCGAAGCCGGAGCGAAGGTGTTGGTTGACGAGAAGGACCTCTGGGAGAACGGTGACTTCACTACCACCATCCTGATCGTGAACAAGAAGTTCGCTGCCGAACACCCGGAAACCGTGAAGGCGCTCCTGAAGGGCCACGTTGAATCCGTGAACTGGCTCAACTCGGCCTCGGCTGAGGAGAAGGCGACCACCATCAACGCGGTTCTCAAGGACACGGCAGGCAAGCCGCTTCCCGCGAACGTGATTGAACGCGCTCTGCAGAACATCAAGTTCACCACCGATCCGCTGGCTGGAACCTACAACAAGCTCCTGGAAGACGGCGTCAAAGCCGGAACCACTCAGAAGGCCGATATCAACGGCATCTTCGACCTTCGCACATTGAACGAGGTTGAAGGCAAGAAGACCTCAGCTGCAGGTCTCGGCCAGGACTAAGCAGTAACAGGCTGGTCCGCTTCCCAATAAACGGGGGAGCGGGCCGGCCTTTGGCCGCATCAGCTCTACCAATCAACACGAAGGACGGGACCATGCCAGTCGTACTCGAGAACCTGGGCAAGCGCTTCGGCGACGGCGCCCCGGTGCTGGACGACGTCAACGCCACCATCGCGCAGGGCGAGTTCGTTGCCCTCCTCGGTGCGTCCGGCTGCGGCAAGTCCACCCTGCTGAACATCATGGCGGGACTGGAAAGGCCGACGTCGGGCGCTCTTGAAGTACCCAGCGACGGTGCCGCCTTCATGTTCCAGGACGCGTCCCTGTTCCCTTGGCTGACCGCGCGCGGAAACATTGAGTTGGCGTTGCAGCTTGCAGACAAGTCCAGCACCAAGGGCAGCCGGCGTGCCCGCGCCACGGAACTCTTGGAACTGGTGCATTTGGGCGGCGCGGGGGATAAGCGTCCCCACGAACTGTCAGGCGGCATGAGGCAGCGCGTTGCCTTGGCTCGCTCCTTGGCTCAGGACCGTCAGTTGCTGCTGATGGACGAGCCGTTTGCTGCCCTTGACGCCATCACCCGCGACCTTCTGCACGATGAACTTGAGCGGATTTGGAAGGAAACGGGCCGGACCATCGTGTTCGTTACCCACAACGTCCGCGAGGCCGTTCGCCTGGGCCAACGCGTACTGCTGCTTTCCTCGCGTCCCGGCCGTGTGGTGGCCGAATGGGACGTCACCGAAGAGCACCGCACCGATGCCGGGCGCGCAGGGGAGCTCACCGGAACCATCACGCGCCGCCTTCGCGAGGAGATCCGCCGCCATGCCAAGTAACCCCATCACCACCGAAGAGCGGACCCTTCCCGTGACAGATTCCAAAGAGCACATCACCTCGCCGTCGCTGAAGGGCAACGCCTCGGAACTCCGGGACCTTGAAGCAGGCCTGGACAACCTCCAGTCGGACAGCGGACGTAAAGCCGGCATCGAATGGAAACGGGTACTGCTGCCTGTTGCCGCCTTGGTGGTCCTGATTCTTGCGTGGCAGTTCTACGTATCCCTCGAGTTCAAACGACGTGACCTGGTTCCCGGGCCCCTGGACGTTCTCACCCAGTTCGTCACTATGTGGGGCGAAGGTAAAGTCCAGGAAGCAGTGTGGACATCGCTGCAGCGTGGTGTGATCGGCTTCCTGATTTCGGTGGTCATCGCTACCCCCGTGGGGTTGATCCTGGCTCAAGTGGCTCCCTTGCGCCGTGCGTTCGGGCCGCTCATTTCCGGTTTGCAGGTGCTCCCTTCCGTGGCATGGGTTCCCGCTGCCATCATCTGGTTTGGCCTCACTGACGCCACCGTCTACTTCGTGGTGTTCATGGGCGCTATCCCATCCATCATCAACGGGCTCATCTCCGGTGTGGACCAGATCCCGCCGCAGTACCGCAGTGTGGGCACAGTTCTCGGAGCGAACCGTCTCCAGATGGCACTGCAGATTGTCCTGCCAGCAGCTCTTCCCGGGTACATCGGCGGCTTGAAGCAGGGCTGGGCCTTCTCCTGGCGCTCACTCATGGCCGCAGAGATCATCGCAGTGGGCGGAACGATTGGGTTCGGCCTGGGCTCGCTGCTGGATCAGGGGCGTTTGCTCTCCGACATGACAATCGTGATGTCCGCGATCCTGCTGATCCTGTTTGTGGGAATCCTGATCGAACTGCTTGTGTTCGGGCCCATTGAGAAGCGTTTGCTGCAGCGTCGGGGTTTGCTGGCGGGAAGCAGCCGCTAACCCTCCGGAGTTTTCGTACACATAATGCCCTTAAGAGCACTTCTTAGGGGCATTATGTGTACACAAACTCCTGTTCGCGGGTTCACACCCCATCGGCTTCTGGCTCCCCTTCCTCCGCTCTCTGCGCGCACCTAGAATCGTCGAATGGGCCTTCTAACGTTTAGTATCAACGTCACTCTTGATGGTTGCGTCGACCACCGGGAGGGAATCGCGGACGACGAGACTCATGCCCTCTTCACCCGTCTCCTGGAGCAGGGCGGTGCAATGCTCTGGGGCCGTACTACCTACGAAATGATGGAGAGCTATTGGCCCTTGGTGGCAAGCGGTGAAGTAGACGCACCGCCAGCGTTGCGGGAGTGGGCGCTGACCCTGGAGACAATACCCAAGTACGTCGTATCGTCCACGCGCACCGACTTCCCTTGGACCAATAGCCACCACCTTGTTGGCGATCTGCGCACGGCGGTGCAGGATCTCAAGGACAGGACCCCCGAGGGCGTGCTGGTCGGCAGCGGCAAACTAGCCACAGAACTGGACCGCCTAGATTTAATCGACGAATACAAATTCCTTATCCAACCCATGATCGCTGGCCACGGGCCCACTTTGTATCAGGGCGGGCTGCCCAGCACCCGGCGCCTCAAGCTTGTCTCATCGGAGCCGCTCAGCAACGGCGCGGTCTACATGCACTATCGACGAGCTGATTGAGGGCCGGGCCCGCACCGCGCACCCTTTCCGTTACCCGTGTCCGCCTGTTGGATGGCGGACGCGTGCCCGTTTCCGTCGGACGCACCTTTTTGGCGTGGGGACCGCTCCCTCTCGCGCCTTCCGCGCCAGAGGTTACGGGGGCGCCAGGCGGTAGAGACTGCGGTGCCTGGCGGAAAACCCGACGCGAACGCACGACGGCGACCTGCCGCCGTCGTGCGTTCGCCGTGCAACAGGCCTGCTAGAGGGTGGCCAGCAGGGTTTTCATCTCCTGGATCTCCTTCTCCTGCGAGGTCACGATGTCCTTGCTCAACTGGATGGCCTCCGGGAACTTGCCTTGGTTGATCTCCGTCTTGGCCATGCTGATGGCGCCTTCATGGTGGGCAATCATCTGTGAGAGGAAGAGCTTGGACGCTTCCGTGCCCTGGGCTTCACTGAGTTTCTGGAGTTCGCTTTCGCTGAGCATGCCGTCCATGCCGTGGCCGCCATGGCCTGAGGAACCCATGACCGGCATGTTCCAGCTCTGGAGCCAGCCCGTCATCTTCTCAATTTCGGGTGCCTGAGCCGCTTTGATCTTATTGGCCAACTCCGTTACTGCGGCAGGAATGTTGGCCTTTGCGAGCATGGCATCGGACATCTCCACCGCTTGGGCATGATGGGGAATCATCATCTGGGCAAACATGACGTCCGCCGCGTTGTGATCTGCGGAGCTGCTGCTCGCGGGCGCACTGGCGTTGCCGTGACTCATTCCCGGCATGGAGCCTGGTCCGGGCGGAGTTGCGCTGCAGCCGGCCACAGCGAGTGACAATGCCACGGCTGCTGTAGTAAGGGGGAAGAACTTCTTGGCATTCATGTGTAAGTTTCCTTTGGGGTACCTCGGTGGCGCGGTGATCGTCAGGGGGAACGGCACCGCATGTGCAAATTGGTCATCAGTTGTGGACAGACAGCGCTGGAAGCTCTCTGTTGGCATAGCTAAGCCCCTCCGCCGGAGCGAGGAGCATTTAGCCCGGCCTATGTTCTGCTGATGGACAATTCGCCCGGCGAGGGACTGCGAGGAGAGTGTGTGGGAGGCGCCAGCGCGGCATTTCCTGTTGCCGTGGTCAGTCGTACCAACCACACCGGCCTGCCGGGGTCGGGTGCTGCCATGCTGCTGGCGGCCACATTGGGAATGCAATGGACGCTGACGGAATGCCCTTCCGCGCAATTGCCTGAGCACAAGCATTGCGAGAGATCCATGTCCGATGCTGCCGGAATTTCACCGGGTAACGTAGACGGGCTTCCGGATGCGGGGTCTTTCTCGGCGACGGGCTTCCCGTGATCGGAGTGGTCGTGGGAATTGGCGCCGTAGCTGACGGGCGTGGACGTCGCGGCTCCGTGGCTTACGGCTACGGTCCCACTGGGGTCGGCTCCGGGATTCACGGAAGCGGCGTGCGCTGGATGCGAAGCATGGGCACCGGCCACTATATGCATGCCCAGGATCCCAGTGATGAGGGCCAGCACAGCAGTCACGAGGGCAACCCTGAGCACTGCTGATGCGGTGCCGGATCGTTGTGTCGTCATGACAACCCTCCTCCCTGATGTGCTGGCTTTAAGGCTACTGGCATTAGCGAACCTGTGCAGGGTTGAGTTTTATCCGGCGCAGCATCTGGGCGTTCAGCGCCACCACGATGGTGGATACGGACATCAGAACGGCTCCGGCGGCGGGGGAAAGGACAATCCCCGCGAATGCCAGAACTCCCGCCGCCAATGGAACGGCGATGATGTTATAGCCGGTGGCCCAAACGAGGTTCTGCCACATTTTCCGGTAGCTCGCGCGTGACAGATCAACCATGGAAAGAACGGCCCGGGGGTCGTTTCCAGCCAGGATCACTCCGGCCGACTCCATGGCGACGTCGGTCCCGGCACCGATGGCTATCCCGACCTCGGCCCGGGCTAGCGCGGGAGAATCGTTCACCCCGTCCCCGACCATGGCCACTTTGAGCCCGCGTGCTTGAAGCTCAGCCACTTTCTTATCTTTGTCCGCCGGAAGAACTTCGGCGAAGACTTCATCGATCTGCAGCTCGTTGCCAACAGTGGCGGCGACTTGGGAGGCGTCTCCGGTGATCATTGCCACCTTGATGCCGCGTCGCTGCAGTGCGGACACTGCCTGCCTGGATTCTGCACGGATTGCGTCCTCCATGCTGATCGCCCCCACTATGCGGTTGTCTTCAACAATGTGCAGGACAGCTGCGCCGCGATCCATCCACTCCTGCGTGGAGGCCGCAAGTTCATTCGGTTCCACCAGGGCCAATTCGCGTAACAACGCCGGGCCGCCGACGTATACCGGGCGCCCGTTGACTACTGCGCGTGCTCCCCGGCCTGTCATGGAAACGAAATCCGTTGCAGGCGGGACATCAAGACCCCTGCTGCCTGCGGCCCGCACAATGGCCCGGGCCACGGGGTGCTCGCTGGCTGCCTCGACCGCCGCGGCCAAAGCAAGCAGCTCCTCAGGATCGGTTCCTGCTGCCGCCGCAATGTCGCTCACCTCTGGTTGCCCTTTCGTCAGGGTGCCGGTCTTATCGAACAAGACAACATCCACTCCGCGCATCCGTTCCAACGCGATCCGGTTCTTGATCAAGACACCGGCCCGTGCAGCCTGTTCGGTGGAAATTGCGATGACCAACGGAATAGCCAGACCGAGGGCATGAGGGCACGCAATGACCAGCACTGTAACAGTGTGGGTTACAGCCTCCGGAAGGTTGCCGAGCAGAGTCCAGGCTGCGAAGGTCACGATGGCGGCCGTGGTGGCGAAATAGAACAGGAATGCTGCGGCACGGTCCGCGAGCGCCTGCGCCTTCGAGGACGACGCCTGCGCTTCAGCAACCAGCCGCTGAATGCCTGCCAGGGCTGTCTGGTCGCCGACTGCAGTGAGGGACACCCGGACGGTATTGTCGGTGGCTACGGTCCCGGCCACAACGGGATCATCCGCTCCGCGCAGCACGGTCTTCGATTCGCCCGTAATCATGGATTCATCAAACTCGGCTTGGCCGTCCACGATCGTGCCGTCAGCCGGCATGCGTGCCCCTGACCGGACCAGGACCATGTCTCCTGCTTTGAGGGTGGCTACCGGAACTGTGGTGATTCCGCTGTCTGTGATGAGTTCGGCCTCGTCAGGCAGTAACGCGGCCAGTGCGTCCAATGCGCCTTGCGCGGAACCCAGGGCGCGCATCTCTATCCAGTGGCCCAGCAGCATGATGGCTACCAGCAGCGCCAGTTCCCACCAGAAATCGAGGTCGAAGTTTCCAAGGCGCAGGCTGGTTGCCCAGGATGCCGCAAAAGCCACGGAAATGGCCATGCTGATCAGTAGCATCATCCCGGGTTGCCGGGACTTGAGTTCTTTTAGTCCGCCCTTGAGGAACGGCAGGCCTCCGTAGAAGTAGATCACCGTGCCAAGGACCGGTGGTATCCATGCGGAGCCGGGGAATTCCGGGGGCATGTAACCCAGGAGGTGGGCAAACATTGGGCTGAAATAGACAACAAAAGCGGACAGTACCAAGGTCAGCCAGAACCGGTCCTTGAACATGGCTGTGCTGTGCCCTGCGTGCTGGCCGTGGCTGTGAACGGCGTGGTCGTCGCGGTCCTGGTGTCCCAAGGCGTTGGACGTTTGTGCCGGGGAGTGTTGGTGGACTGCGTGGGTGTGACCACCCGGGCCGGGGCTGTTCTCCTTGAGCGGTGGTTGGTGGTGATGTGCCATTTTGGTCTCCTCCGAAGACGGCCGCGGCTTTGCCGGACGTCGCGGGCCAATGTGGTTGGAACCAGCTTGTGGGCTGGATCCTGACAACACCTTCACTATACCCCCGGGGGGTATCAATTACAACTATTTTCGGCTGAGTAGGGCAAGCAATGAGACCCCATGGAATTCCCTCGCCCCCCGCACGGTTGTCCTGAGCATGCACAAGAAACGGATCGGCTTCCTCTCCTTCGGACACTGGGCGCGTGTACCTGGCTCATTGGTTCCCACGGCCGGGGAGGCCCTGAAGCAGGGGATTGAACTCGCTGTCGCGGCGGAGGAACTGGGCATAGACGGGGCTTTCTTCCGGGTCCACCATTTCGCCCGGCAGCAGGCTTCTCCCTTCCCGCTCCTCAGCGCGATCGCGGCCAGGACCAGCCGGATCGAAATCGGCACAGGCGTGATCGACATGCGCTACGAAAACCCGCTCTACATGGCCGAGGAAGCCGCCGCCACGGACCTCATCAGCGATGGGCGTCTGCAGCTCGGCGTGAGCCGCGGTTCACCCGAGCCTGCCCGGAACGGCGCCGCGAACTTTGGCTACGTCCCAGCCGACGGTGAGGATGGCGGAGACATGGCGAGGCGTCACACGGCGCTGTTCCGAAAAGCCATCGCCGGGCACGGTGTTGCCGAAGCCGATCCACACTACGCTGGCGGAGCCACGGGGCTGCTACCCATCCAACCCCAGTCACCGGGCCTCCCACAGCGGATCTGGTGGGGAGCCGGCACCCGGAAAACTGCCGTGTGGGCCGCAGAGCAGGGCATGAACCTTATGAGCTCCACACTCCTCACCGAGGACACAGGCGTGCCGTTTGATGAGTTGCAGGCCGAACAGATCCACATGTTCCGTGAGGCCTGGGCCGCAGCCGGGCACGACCTTGAGCCGAGGATCTCCGTCAGCCGCAGCGTGATCCCGATCGTGGACGAGGTGGACAACCACTACTTCGGCCTCCGCGCCCAAGCCGACAGCAAGGACCAAGTGGGCGTCCTCGACGGCGCGCTGTCCCGCTTCGGCAAAAGCTACATCGGGGAGCCGGATCAGTTGGCAGAGGAACTTGCCAAGGACGCTGCGGTTCAAGCGGCTGACACCGTGCTGCTCACTGTGCCCAACCAGCTGGGAGTGGATTACAACGCCAAGCTCCTGAGGAACGTAGCAAAGCACGTAGCCCCTGCCATCGGATGGAGTCCACACCTGGCCACATAACCTATGGCTGTGCGTAACGTCCCCGCGTGTACGCCAGCGGTCCACACGGAGCCGCTTTAAGGCAGGTAGTGTTGCTGGCTGTGTGTTGTTGCGCCAAGAGCGCGCGAACACTTGTCAGTCCCTTCAACGGCGAGGGGGCTACGCAGAAAGCAAAGGTTATCCCGTGGACATTCAAAACCTTCTCGAAGACATTGTCGGGGCGGTTCAACCGCACATCGGCCAAGGCAAAGTAGCGGACTATATCCCGCAACTCGGCGCAGTAGACCCGCATCAATTCGGGATCTCGGTAGTCACCCGGGAAGGCGATGTCTTCTCCGCAGGGGACGCCCATGTGGAATTCTCCATTCAAAGCATCTCCAAGGTCTTCGCCCTCGCCCTGGTGTTGGCTGCCGATGGCGACCACATCTGGAAGAGGGTTTTCCGTGAACCGTCGGGCAACCCCTTCAACTCACTGGTTCAGCTCGAGAGCGAGGACGGCATTCCCCGGAACCCGTTCATCAACGCCGGAGCCATTGTGGTGACGGACAGGCTCCTTAGCCTGACGGGCAACGCCGCCCACGCCGTCCGGGACCTGATGCGCCAAGAGACCGGCAACACCGGCGTCGACACGGATCACCGCGTGGCGTCCTCCGAATTGGGCAAAGGGCACCGCAACGCCTCGCTGGCGCATTTCCTGGCGAGCTGCGGCAACTTGGAAAACCCCGTGGAGGAGGTCCTGAACTCCTACGCCGAGCAATGCGCCCTGGCCATGACGTGCGAAGACCTGGCGCTCGCAACCCGGTTCCTTGCATCCAACGGTTTGGGTGCAGACGGGACACTGGTGCTTTCCCCCGCGCAGACCAAAAGAATCAACGCTGTCATGCTCACCTGCGGTACCTACGATGCTGCGGGCGAATTCGCGTACAGGGTGGGGCTGCCGGGCAAGAGTGGCGTCGGCGGAGGGATAGTGGCCGTGGTGCCCAACAAGTGCTCCATCAGTGTGTGGAGTCCCGGCCTGGGAAGGTCGGGCAACTCGGTGGCTGGTGTGGCCGCGCTGGACGAATTCACTACGCGTACTGGCTGGTCGGTCTTTTAGGCGCATTATTGAGGGATGACCCCCAAGTCCGGAAAGACCCCAGACACCGGTAAGAAACTCAACACCGGGAAGACGGCCACCGCTGCCAAGGCCCCCAAGGCAGGCAAGTCCCCAAGAGCCGCGCTGGCGCCTGGCACCCAGCCCACCGCCGTCGAGTTTCTGGCACGGCTGCAAGTGCGGCAGTCCGACGTCGAACAGGCCAAATACCAGCGGTATTTCAAGACGGGCCAGGGAGACTATGCCGAGGGTGACTTTTTCCTGGGCGTCCGCATGGGCGAGGTTTTCACTCTCGGCAAGGAGTTCGCAGCCATGCCCCCGAAGGAGATTGAGGAACTCCTGGAGCAGGACATCCACGAGGCAAGGGCCGGGGCCGTGAAGATCATGGCCCTGCAAATGCAGAAAAAGAAGACCACTGAAGATCGGCGCAGGGAACTTTACGAGCTGTATCTGCGCAGGCACGACCGCATCAACAACTGGGACCTTGTTGACCTGGGTGCCGGACGGGTTGTGGGTGGGTGGCTGATGGATAAGCCGCGCGATCCCCTCTATCACTTGGCCCGTTCGGAGGACATGTGGGAGCGCCGGACAGCGATCGTGGCGACGTCGGCGTTCATCCGCGAAGGCCAGCTGGACGACACTTTCGCCATCGCCGAGATCCTGCTCCATGACACTGAAGACCTCATTAACAAAGCCGTGGGTGGTTGGGTCCGGGATGCCGGGCGCAGTAGCCGCGAGCGCCTCCTGGCTTTCTTGGATGAACACGCTGCCACCATGCCGCGGACGGCGCTTCGTTACGCGATCGAGCACCTCGGCAAGGAGCAGCGGGCCTATTACTTGAGGCTCAGGGACAGTGTTTCTCCGACTTGAGCGGGGAATTATGTGACGTTGGATTACCCAGCGTTACCGGGTGTTTCCGAGCCTTTGAAGCATGTTACGGAGCCGCCCTACAGTTTTTTCATGGCAATACAGGACATTTACCCCACCGCCCTGCGGCTGCTCGGCCGCCCGGTGCTGGTGGTTGGCGGCGGCCCCGTTGCGCAGCGTCGCGCCAAGGGACTGCTCGACGCCGGTGCTGAAGTCACCGTGGTCGCACCCGTTGCCACCGAAACACTTCGCGGTCAGGCAGCATCCGGGCTTCTCACCTGGGAGCCGCGCGAGTACCGCACCTCGGACCTCGACGGCGTCTGGTTCGTCCAGACCGCCACTGGCACAGCCGCTGTGGACACCCAGGTAGCGGCCGACGCCGAAGCTCAGCGCGTCTGGTGTGTCAACGCCTCTGATCACGAAGCATCCGCTGCCTGGACGCCGGCCGTTGCCGTGGTGGACGACGTCAAGATCGCCATCAATGCCGGGGGAGACCCTCGCCGCGCCATGGCCCTTCGCAACGCTGTTGCCACCGCACTGGAAACGGGTGATCTTCCGCTCCGCCGGCACCGTAAGCTGGACGCCGCCGGCAAGGCACCCCTTGGCTCTGTGGCTTTGGTGGGTGGCGGCCCCGGCGACTCGGGACTCATCACCGTCCGCGGCCGACGCCTGCTGGGCCAGGCCGACGTCGTAGTGGCGGACCGTCTTGGCCCCCGTGAGCTGCTGAAAGAACTCGCTCCGGATGTCCGCGTGATCGAGGTAGGCAAGACGCCCGGCCATCATCCCGTGCCGCAGCTGGAGATCAACCGCATCCTGGTGGAGGAAGCCCTGAAGGGCAACCGCGTGGTCCGCCTCAAAGGCGGCGACCCCTACGTCCTGGGGCGCGGAGGCGAGGAAGCAGAATTTTGCCGGCAGAACGGCGTCGAGGTTGAAGTAGTGTCCGGCGTGACGTCGGCAATCTCGGTTCCGGCCGCCGCCGGTATCCCGGTGACGCACCGTGGCCTGGCCAAAGGCTTCAGCGTGGTGACCGGCCACGAAGAGCTGTCCGAAGTCCCCGCACGCCCCGATCACACTGTGGTTTTGCTCATGGGAGTGGCGCAATTGCGTGATTCCGCGGCTGCGCTGGCAGGCTCGGGTCTGCCTTTGGACACGCCAGTAGGTATCGTAGAGAACGGGTATTTGCCGGATCAGCGCGTCACCATCGGCACTCTGGGCACCATTGCGGACCAGGCGGAAGCCGTCGGCGTGGCCAACCCGGCGGTCATTGTGATCGGCGATGTGGTCCGTGTCAGCCCCTTTGCCCCGCAACATTTCAAGACCGCTGACTACAGCACTATTACCCCCAACCGTCCCCGCGTCCGCAGTAACTGAGAAGAAGAAGGAACACAGCCGTGTCAATTAGCACCCCCGTAGGTTCTGCGGACCGTCCGCTTCGCGTCGCCGTCATCGGCTCCGGCCCGGCCGGCGTGTACGCAGCGGACATCCTGACCAAGAGCGAGGCCGTCAAGAGCGGCGAACTCACGGTCAGCATCGACCTCTTCGATCGCTACCCGGCACCGTACGGCCTGATCCGCTACGGCGTCGCACCGGACCACCCCCGCATCAAGGGCATCGTCAACGCCTTGCACAAGGTTCTGGACCGCGGCGACATCCGCTTCTTCGGCAACGTGGACTACGGCACGGACATCTCCATTGAGGACCTCCGCAAGCACTACGACGCCATCATCTTCGCCACCGGCGCCATCAAGGACGCGGACCTGAACATCCCGGGCATCGAACTTGAGGGTTCCTTCGGTGGCGCGGACTTCGTTTCCTGGTTCGATGGACACCCGGACGTTCCCCGCGAATGGCCGCTGGAGGCCACCGAAATCGCTGTCCTCGGCAACGGCAACGTGGCCCTGGACGTAGCGCGTGTTCTTTCCAAGCACGCTGATGACCTGCTGGTCACCGAAATCCCGGACAACGTCTACGCCGGCCTGAAGGCCTCACCCGTTACGGACGTGCACGTCTTCGGCCGCCGCGGCCCGGCACAGGTGAAGTTCACCCCGCTGGAACTCCGCGAACTCTCGCACTCCAAGGACGTAGACATCATCCTCTACGCCGAGGACTTCGAATTCGACGAAGAGTCCGACCGCCAGGTCCAGACGAACAACCAGATCAAGACCATGGTTGGCACGCTCACCAACTGGATCGCCGAGCAGCCCGAGGACCTCTCCGAGCTGAAGGCTTCCCGCCGCCTGCACCTTCACTTCCTGCACAGCCCGGTGGAGATCGTTGACTCCGCCGAGACTCCGGGCAAGGTTGCCGGCATCAAGTTCGAGCGCACCGAACTGGACGGCACGGGCAACGCCCGCGGCACCGGCGAGTTCGTCGACTACCCGGTCCAGGCCGTGTACCGCGCAATCGGCTACTTCGGTTCGGCCCTGCCGGACGTCGAGTTCGACCACAAGAAGGGCGTCATCACCAACGACGGCGGCCGCGTCCTGGACGCCGACGGCCAGCACGTCCCGGGCCTCTACGCCACGGGCTGGATCAAGCGTGGTCCCGTAGGCCTGATCGGCCACACCAAGGGCGACGCCCTGGAAACCGTCACGTACCTGCTGGAAGACCGCGAGAACCTGCCGGTTGCCGAGGTTCCCGCAGCTGATGCAGTGGTTGATCTCCTGGACTCCCGCGGCGTGAAGTTCACCAGCTGGGAAGGCTGGCTGGCACTGGACGCCCACGAGCTCGCCCTCGGCGCCGCAGCAACCGAGGCCGGCACCTCCCACGGTGTTGAGGTCAAGCGTGAGCGCATCAAGGTTGTACCGCGCGAGGACATGGTCAACATTTCCCGTGATGGCGTAGCCGCACAGGTCTAGTCGTTCCTTGCAGGGCGGGGTCACTCATTTGGGTGGCCCCGCTCCTGTTTAAACCCAGCGGTTCTGGGCCTCAGCGGTACCCTGAAGCATGGATGTCGTCGTCATCGAAACTCCTCCGTTGGGCGACCGCAGCTACCTTGTGCACGACGGCGATGTGGCTCTGGTAGTTGATCCCCAACGAGACATTGACCGGGTGGAAGCCGCTGCGCGGGACTCGGGAGTCCGTATTACGCACGTGGCCGAAACCCACCTCCATAACGACTACATCACCGGCGGGTTGGTGCTGGCCGAAAAACACGGGGCTGCCTATCTGGTGAACGCCGAGGACCACGTCACGTTCACCCGTGTCCCCGTTTCCGATGGCCAGGTCCTCCGCGTCGGCCGCCTCTTGGTCACCGTGGTGGCGACTCCCGGGCACACCCATACGCACCTGTCATATGTGGTGCGGGATGTAGCGCACGACGGCGGCCCGGAGGCTGTGTTTTCCGGCGGCAGCTTGCTCTACGGCTCGGTGGGGCGGACGGACCTGGTCTCGCCCCATGACACCGCGACGCTGGCACACCATCAGTATTCATCGGTCCGTCGATTGGTGTCCTCGGCTCATCCAGACGCTCCGCTCTACCCGACCCACGGCTTCGGATCCTTCTGCTCGACCGGGCCTGCCAGCCGCCAGGAATCGTCAACCATTGGCGAGCAAGCTCTCTCCAACCACGCACTGACGGACCCTGACGAGGACCACTTTGTTGCAGAGTTGCTGGAGAATCTCACGGCGTACCCCGCGTATTACGCCCACATGAGCCCTCTCAACGCCGCCGGTCCGGGCGCAGCGGACCTGTCCGTGCCGGATTCCGTGGATGCCGGTGAGCTGGGCCGGCGGTTGAGGGCCGGGGAGTGGGTGGTGGATTTGCGGCACCGCGTAGCCTTCGCGGACAGCCATCTCCAGGGCAGCGTGAGTTTTGAGTACGGCCGCGGAGAGAATTTCACCAGCTACCTCGGCTGGGTGATCCCGTGGAACCAGCCACTGACGTTACTGGGGCCTTTGGCGGAAGTGGAAAAGGCGATCCGCGATCTGGCGAGGATCGGCATCGACAGCCCGGATGCCGCCGTCGGGCCTGACCCAACACCTCTGGAGATTGGGGCGCTGGCGCCGGAGTCTCCCCGTGCCAGATACCCGCACGGGGACTGGACGTTGCTGTTGAGGGAGCGGAACCCTGAGGACGTGGTCCTGGATGTTCGCCGTCCGGATGAGTTCGGGACCTCGCACGTGGCGGGTGCGCTGAACATCCCCGTTTACGAGCTCCTGGGGAGGATCACGGAGGTACCGGATGCCCGGATCTGGGTGCACTGCGCCACTGGATACCGGGCGGGTGTTGCCGCGAGCCTGCTGGACCGGGCCGGGCGCGACGTGGTGCTGGTCAATGCGAGGTTCAGGGACGCGGCCGGGGCGGGGATCGAGGTGGCAACCTGATGCGTTGCGGTCCTGTCCTGACTGGGGCCAGGCTATTCCAAGCCATCAAGGCGGCGCAGCGCACCGATCCGGTGCAGAGGTACCAGCAGGGTACGCCTTATGGCGTTGCCTCATAGGTCCGGATTTTTGTGATCGCTGCGGTCTTTGCGGTGTTCGCGAAACGAAGCACATGGCAGAAGTTCACCACCTGACCGTCTTTGAACAGCGTCACGCCGTCAATGCTTGCTTCCCTGCCGTGGGTGATGACCGAGAGAACACGTAGCTCGACGGCCGGGCTCCTCGGCTCGGCATTGGCAAGAATTGCAGGTAGGCCCCGGGATGCTGCCTTTCCCAGAACGTCCCACTCGGCATCGGGAGAGAGCAGCGATTCCAGTTCTGTTGAATCAGCGCCTGCGAGAGCTACGGCTAAGCGGCGGGCAACCTCATGCCGAGGCGCGTTACCGCAGTTGGGTTCGGTGTGAACGCGGATGACCATACGACCAGTTTGGACTTTTCCTGAGGGCACGTGTCAACCGGACACGCCCTGAGTCGTTCCTCAGCATCACCTTCATCGTCTTCGTCGCCTTCATCGCCGAAAGTTACCGAGGCGCTGAGTCCGAGCAGTAATCCAGATTCCGGTACACGCTCTGCACGGCGGCATCGGGATCATGTGCTTCGAGGGCATCAACCAATTCGTCGTGGCCTTCGCGAGGGATGCCATTGAAGCCACCCTTGCGTTGCTGGCGCAGGAGATCGTTGTGGAAGACGCCGCCGAAGGAAGCGTAGAGCTGGTGCAGTAGCGGATTGCCGGAGGCCAGGGCTACGCGCTCGTGGAATTCCCAGTCGGCGCTGGCCCAGGTGGGGTAGTCCCCGGCCTGCCAGGCATCGTGCCGGAGGGCAAGGAGGCGCCGCATCTCGGCCAGGTCTTCGGTGGTGGCATGCTTGGTGGCCAGACGGGCTGCTTGGGTGTCCAGGCCCAGGCGGACTTCCACGATATGTTCCTGGGTGTGCTCCAGGTACATGCGCTGGGCTGCGCCGGACATCTCGCTGTTGGCCCTGACGTAGGTGCCATCGCCGCGGCGGACTTCCAGCATGCCGGAGTGGGCCAGCGCCTTGATGGCTTCGCGGAGGGTGCCGCGCGAAACGCCCAGTGTGGACATGAGCTCGGGCTCGGCAGGAATTCGCTCCTGGAGCGGCCATTCACCGGACTTGATCATGTCCCGCAGCTTGGCGGTGATCTCCTCGGCAAGGGCCGGGCGATGCGAAGGCGTAAGGGTCATGCTGTCCTCGGTCCGGTCTTGGTGGCAGTGCGCTTACTGGTGAGCATGTGGCAAGTAACCATGAGCGCCACGGCAACCACCGACAGCAGGCTCAGGGGCAACACCCAGCCGCCGGTCGCGCTGTGGAGAAGTCCCATGCCAAAGGGACCAATTGCCGCAATCAAGTATCCCAGCGATTGGGCGATGGTGGAGAGCGCGGTGGTTTCCGCCGTCGAACGTCCGCTGCGGCTGATGATCACCAGAACCAGCGGGAAAATGCCCAAGCCCAACCCGAAAAGAACAGCAGGGACAACGGCCAACGACGTCGGCAGCCAGAGCATGGCGGCAATGGCCACCAGCGTGGAGCTGCTGGCGAGATACAGTGCGGGGCGCAGCATTCCCGGGCGGGAGCCGAAGGCTAACAGGATCATGCCGGCGGCAACGGACACCAGCTGCATCACGCCAAACTGCAGGCCGCTTTCGGAGGCGCTGAGGCCTTGGGACGTGAGGATGTATGCAAACCAGCTCATCACGGCGTAGGCAAGGAACGCCTGGAAGGTGAAGATCGCGGTGATCAGGATGCCCAAGCGGGTGCGCAGGAGAGGCCACATGGAGACCCTTGGGCGATCAGTTTTGGTGGTGTTCCGGTGAGTGTGCAGGACTACCGGCAGGAATCCAAGCAGGGCCGCGACGCCCAGCAAGCCCCAGGCAGCCAGGCCCATGGACGGGGAACCGAGCTCCTGGGCCAAGGGAACGCTGACGACTGCGGCGAAGGTGGCGCCGCCGGACATGGTGAAGGTATAGAGGCCTGTCATCATGGAGGTGCGCTCGGAGTAGTGCTCGCGGATGAAGGACGGCATGGCCACGTTGCACACGGCGAGGCCGGACATCGCCAGGACGGTGCCTCCGAGGAGTGCACCTGTTACCGGAACGCCGCGGACCAGCAGGCCGCCAGCCAGCAGTGCCAGCGCAATTGCGATGGCTTTCTCCACACCCACCCGACGCGTGAGCCATGACGTTCCCATGCCCGCAACCGCAAAGCACAACAGCGGAATGGACGGCAGGATGGAGGCCACCAACGCGCCATAGCCCAGCACTTGCTGCAGATCGTGGAACAGGGCAGCGGCACTGGTGATGCCTGCCCGAAGGTTCAGGCCGATGAGCACCACGGCAATAATGCCGACGACGGCGACGACGCGCGTCTTGGGAGCCGAAGGGTTCGCAAGGACTGCGGGGGCAACCTGGGCGCTGCTCACAGTAGGGATGTTTCCGGTGCTGGGGGTAAGAGGAGTCGTCGCGGCCATACCTAAAGGTTAGACGTTTGACGTCTAATGTCTAGAACTTTGTGGTGAACCTCTCCGCGCTGGTGATTTTCGGGGGACTACCGCGGGTTGCGCGAACCCAGCCGCTGCACGGCAAGGGCAAGCCATAGCTGCACCCGGTCTTGCGTCTGTGAGGGGTCGTAGCCCGTCAGTTCTGTGATTTGCGCCAAACGGTAACGCACCGTATTGCGGTGCAGGGTCAAGGCCTCGGCGACGGCGGCCACTGACCCATTGTGGTTCAGGTAGCTTTCCAGCGTGGTCACCAGTTCGGCGCCGTGGGCGGCATCGAACTTCCGCAGCGGCGTGAGGGACTCGCTGGCCATATCCGCCAAAGGAACATCCTCGCTGGCGAGCAACAGCGACGTCAGGCTCAGCCGTTCAGGTTCGTTGACCGGCAAGCCGTGCGCCACGGCGTCGCGCGCTTCAAAGTAGCTCCAGCGCAGGCCGTTTGGCTTCGTGTAGGCACCGCCGATGCCGATCACGGCGTGGATTCCGGCCTCCTGCAAGTGATCACTGAGGCTTTTGGCCAGAGCGGTGGCCGAGCTGCCGTCGTCGTTGATGACCGTGACCAGGTCCTTCCCGACGACGGCGCTCACGCCGGCTTCCAGCGCCTGGGGCAGGGAAATGCTGACCAGCTGCTTGTGGTGTGCTGTGGACTCCGCCACGAGCACCACGTTCTTCCTGGTGCTGTTGATGCCCACTCCAGCCAGGCGCCGGGCGGCCTCGATGCTCTCCAGGGTGCCGTGGATAACGTCGTCCAGCACTTGCCCGGCCATGGCGCGCTGGGACTGGCGCTGCTTGACCATGTTGTTGAGCTCAACGCTGATGAGGTTCTGCGCGTAGCTGACTATCCCGGAGTCCACAAAAGGCTGCCTAAGCCACAGCGTGCAGGCATCCCTGCGGCCGGTGGGAATCGGATACGAAGCCCAGCCGTCCGCCGTCGGGGCCGGTTTCCCAGCCACGCTGTTGTAAAGCTGCGCGCTGAACTGGGTGAGCACCACGTCGGTGCGGAGCATGCTGCCTAATTGTTTGAGGAGCTCGTTCAGGCCGCCGCCGGTGAGGAGCGAGCGTGCCAGGATCTGGTGCCCGGCAAGGAGTCGCTCCAAGTTGGAGTAGTGGTCAGCCGAATGCGATTCCGCCACCAGTTTGCCGATGGCTATGAAGGGGGTCTCGTAGGGGACTTCCACCAGCGGTAAACCCCAGCGGTTGGCTTCGGCGATGAGGGCTTCCGGAACGGACTCGTGGGTGAGGCCGATGCCGAAGCCGATCCCCACCGCGCCGGCGCGCTGGGCCTGACGAACGAACCGCCGCTGGTCCGCGGCGCTCTTGAGGCGGAGCCCGGTGGTAAGGACCAATTCGCCGCCGCTGAGGAAGCGCTGGGGATCTTCCAGTTCCGTCACGGCAACCCAGCTGATGTCCTGGTTCCAGGTAGTTTCGGCAAGGCCGGCCTGGCGGAGTTTCAGGGAAGGGACAGCGACGAGCGAAGCGAGGGACATTGCCATGCTTTAAAGCCTAACCCGGCACTGGTCAAGCGCACTAAGCGGAGGGTTCTTGTGTGTGCAGCTGGCTATTCCTTGGTCCACCTCCCTGGCATAGGCTCTGATCAGCTAAACCCATGCCCAGACTCCGAAAGAGGGTTGCACACCGTGGTTCAAACCTTGCAGAACTTCATCAACGGCGAATTCGTTACGCCGGCAGGTACGGGTCTTCTGGACATCGTGAACCCCGCCACCGGGGACATCGTTGCCAAGTCGCCGATTTCGGTGCAGGAAGACGTGGACGCCGCCATGACTGCGGCCAACCAGGCCTTCAAGTCCTGGAAGAAGGCCACCCCGGGCCAGCGCCAGCTGATGCTCCTCAAGCTCGCCGACGCCGTGGAGGCCAACAGCGACGAACTGGTCGAAGCCCAGCACCGCAACACCGGACAGGTCCGCTCCCTGATCGCCTCAGAGGAAGTTGCCGCCGGCGCAGACCAGCTCCGCTTCTTCGCCGGCGCTGCCCGCATCATGGAAGGCAAGTCCGCGGGCGAGTACTTCGAGGGCCACACCTCTTACGTACGCCGCGAACCGATCGGCGTGGTGGCCCAGGTTGCTCCGTGGAACTACCCGTTCCTCATGGCTATCTGGAAGATCGGCCCCGCGCTGGCCGCGGGCAACACCGTGGTCCTGAAGCCCTCGGACACCACCCCCGAATCCACCCTCGTGCTTGCGCGGCTCGCCGGGGAGATCTTCCCGGCCGGTGTCCTCAACGTTGTCCTCGGCACCGGCGAAACCGGCGCCATGATGGTTGACCACAAGGTCCCCGGGCTGGTTTCCATCACCGGCTCCGTCCGCGCAGGCATCGCCGTGGCAAGCGGCGCAGCCAAGGGCCTCAAGCGTGCCCACCTGGAACTTGGCGGCAAGGCTCCGGCCATTGTGTTCAAGGACGCAGACATCAAGAAGAGCGCCGCGGCCATCGCCGAGTTCGCTTTCTTCAACGCCGGCCAGGACTGCACGGCCATCACCCGCGTTCTGGTGGAAGACTCCGTTCACGACGACGTCGTGGCAGCCATGGTCGAACACACCAAGACCTTGCACACCGGTTCGCAGAACGACGAAGACAACTACTTCGGCCCGCTCAACAACGTGAACCACTTCAACGCGGTCACGTCCGTGGTGGAGAACCTGCCGGCCAACTGCAAGATCGAGACCGGCGGCCACCGGGCAGGGGAGAAGGGCTTCTTCTTCGAACCCACCATCATCTCCGGCGCCAAGCAGACCGATGACATTGTGCAGAAGGAGACCTTCGGCCCGGTCATCACTGTCCAAAAGTTCAGCTCGGAAGAAGAAGCGCTGGAGCTGGCCAACGACGTCGAATACGCCCTGGCGTCCAGCGTCTGGACCACCGACCACGGCACGGCCATGCGCATGAGCCGCGACCTTGACTTCGGTGCAGTCTGGATCAACACCCACATCCTCCTGACGGCAGAGATGCCGCACGGTGGCTTCAAGCAGTCCGGCTACGGCAAGGACCTCTCCATGTACGGCGTTGAGGACTACACGCGCATCAAGCACGTCATGTCCGCACTCGATGCATAACCCGGCTGCATAGCGCAGCCGCGTAACCCGTACGAATTTCCCAGAAAGGCAACCACCCCATGACCACCACCGCGAACGAGCTCTCGTACCGCATCGAGCAGAAGCGCAACATCAACGGCACCTTCCCCGGCCCCAAGTCGCAGGCACTTGCCGAGCGTCGCGCCGCCGTCGTTGCTGCCGGAGTTGCGTCCGGCGTCCCTGTCTACGTTGAAGACGCCGACGGCGGAATCATCCGCGACGTCGACGGCAACTCCTTCATTGACCTCGGCTCAGGCATCGCCGTGACCAGCGTCGGCGCGTCCGATCCCGCCGTCGTCGCCGCTGTCCAGGAAGCTGCCACGCACTTCACCCACACCTGCTTCATGGTGACCCCGTACGAGGGCTACGTTGCAGTTGCCGAGCAGCTCAACCGCCTCACCCCGGGCGACCACGCCAAGCGCACCGTGCTGTTCAACTCCGGCGCTGAAGCCGTCGAAAACGCCGTCAAGGTTGCCCGCCTGGCCACCGGCCGCGACGCCGTCGTAGCCTTCGACCACGCCTACCACGGCCGCACCAACCTGACCATGGCACTGACTGCCAAGGCCATGCCGTACAAGACCAACTTCGGCCCGTTCGCGCCCGAGGTCTACCGCATGCCCATGAGCTACCCGTTCCGTGAAGAGAACCCGGAAATCACCGGTGCCGAGGCTGCCAAGCGCGCCATCACCATGATCGAGAAGCAGATCGGTGGCGACCAGGTTGCCGCGATCATCATCGAACCCATCCAGGGCGAAGGTGGCTTCATTGTTCCGGCCGAAGGCTTCCTCCCGGCACTGTCCGCATGGGCCAAGGAAAAGGGCATCGTCTTCATCGCTGACGAGGTCCAGTCCGGCTTCTGCCGCACGGGCGAGTGGTTCGCCGTTGACCACGAAGGTGTTGTCCCGGACATCATCACCATGGCCAAGGGCATCGCCGGCGGCCTTCCGCTCTCGGCCATCACCGGCCGCGCCGACCTCCTCGACGCCGTTCACCCCGGCGGCCTCGGCGGCACCTACGGTGGCAACCCGGTTGCCTGCGCCGCAGCACTGGCAGCCATCGACACCATGGAACAGCACGACCTCAACGGTCGCGCCCGCCACATCGAAGAGCTCGCCCTGGGCAAGCTCCGCGAACTGGCTGAAGAAGTTTCCGTGGTTGGCGACATCCGTGGCCGCGGCGCCATGCTGGCCATCGAGCTCGTTCAGTCCGGCTCCAAGGAACCGAACGCCGAGCTCACCAAGGCTGTTGCGGCTGCTTGCCTCAAAGAAGGCGTCGTGATCCTGACTTGCGGTACCTACGGCAACGTGATCCGCCTGCTCCCGCCGCTGGTCATCAGCGACGAACTGCTGATTGACGGCCTGGAGGTTCTCGCGAACGCCATCAAGGCTCACGCGTAAGTTTCACCCACAAGCAGGGCCGGATTCATTCGTGGATCCGGCCCTGCTTTTTGGTTTCCGCTGAGTTCGCGGGAAAGCTGCGGGTTCGCTGGTCGGCTCGGGGTGGTCTCGCACCTTTCCCGCGGTCTCGACGGCGGCTCCGGGCTACGCGGCGGCCGTTGCCTCGCGTCGGGCCTGCTTTTTCATGACGGAGTTCTTGCGCGTGGTCCGGAGCATGTCCACTGTCAGCAAAACCAGGGCCAACCACACCACGCAGAAACCGATCCAGCGGGCCGTGGTCATGGTTTCATGGAACACCGTCAGCGCCACAATGAACTGGAGGACCGGGGCAAAATACTGCAGCAGCCCGATGGTGGTCATGGGCAGGCGGCGTGCGGAGGCACCGAAGAAGAGCAGCGGAACGGCGGTGATCACGCCCGAGGCCACCAGCAACCAGAAGTGGCCGGCGCCTTGGGTGGTGAGCGTTGCAGCGCCCGTCACGCCCAGGACAACCATGGTGATACCGGCGAGGGGAGCCAACACCACGGTCTCGACGCTAAGGCTGGTGAGGGCGTCAACCTTGGGTCCTACGCGCTTCTTGACGAAGCCGTAGAGGCCAAAGCTGAACGCGAGGATCAAGGCGATCCAGGGAAGCTGCCCGTAGGAGAACGTCAGCACCCCAACGGCTACGAACCCGATGCCCACAGCTGCCCACTGCAGGGGACGCAGCTTCTCCTTCAGGACGAAAACGCCGAGCAACACCGAAACCAACGGGTTGATGAAATAGCCCAGAGACGTCTCAACGGCGTGCCCGGTGGTGACACCAAAGGTATATGTAAGCCAGTTGATGGCAATCAGCACAGCAGCCAAGGCTAACGGGCCGAACACAGTGCGGTCCTTAACCGCAGCGCCGAAAACCCGCCAGGCCCGGGTGATGGTGATGAGCAGGGCACAGAAGATCAAGGACCACACGATCCGGTTGGCTACGATCTCGATGGCGCTGGCCGGCATCAGGACAAAGAAGTACAGCGGAAGCAGGCCCCACAGGCCGTAAGCGCCGATGCCGAACAGGATTCCCGCGGTCGACTCGCTCCTCATGGGCTTGCCGCCCGCTTTACCGGAACCGCCGGTACCACCAACGCCGCCGCCGACGGTCGCCGTCGTTGGCTGGTTTGAAGAGGGTGGGTTGGCAGCTATCTGATCCGGAGTCGACACAATGTCGCCAACGCCACCTCCCCCCGCAATATTCCGCAATCTTTACTAATTTCTGTGACTCCTGCCATATAGGCGGCCCGGTGTGGGGTGGACATCTAGAATTGGAATCTGCGCGCCCCACACAATGGCGTGGCTCACTGCTTCGGAAGGGCTAACGGTGTCCAACTCAGCCGCAACAACCCCCAATCGTCCGCTTCGCGTCGCGATCGTCGGCGCGGGACCCGCAGGTGTGTACGCCGCGGACATCCTGACCAAATCCAATGAGGTCAAGGACGGGCAGGTGGAGGTCAGCATTGATCTCTTCGAGGCATATCCGGCGCCCTACGGGCTGATCCGCTACGGGGTGGCCCCGGACCACCCCCGGATCAAGGGCATCGTCAACGCACTGCACAAGGTCCTGGACCGCGGCGACATCCGTTTCCTGGGTAACGTGACCTACGGCAAGGACCTCACGCTCCACGATTTCCGTGCTTTCTACGACGCCGTGATTTTCTCTACCGGTGCCATCAAGGACGCAGACCTGAACATCCCGGGCGTCGGTATGGAGGGTTCTTTCGGGGGCGCTGACTTCGTGTCCTGGTACGACGGACACCCGGACGTTCCCCGCGACTGGCCGCTTGATGCCAAGGAGATCGCCGTGATCGGCAATGGCAACGTGGCTTTGGATGTGGCCCGGATGCTGGTCAAGCACCCTGAGGAACTCCTGGTCACGGAGATCCCGGACAATGTCTACGCCGGGCTGAAAAAGTCGCCGGTTACCGACGTCCATGTGTTCGGCCGTCGCGGCCCGGCCCAGGTGAAGTTCACGCCGTTGGAGCTTCGGGAGTTGTCCCACTGCAAGGACGTGGACATTGTCCTGTACCCGGAGGACTTCGAATTTGATGAGGCCTCCGATGAAGCGATCAAGACCAACAACCAAATCAAGACCATGGTCAACACCATGACCAACTGGCTGGTGGAGGAGCACGCAGAATCGGAGCAGCCTTCCTCCCGCCGCCTGCACTTGCACTTCCTGCACAGTCCCGTGGAGATTCTCGACTCACCTGAGACGCCCGGCAAGGTCTCCGGGATCAAGTTCGAACGCATGCAGCTGGATGGCACGGGTAACGTCAAGGGAACCGGGGAGTTCATTCAATACCCTGTCCAATCGGTCTACCGGGCAATCGGCTACCACGGTTCGCCGTTGGAAGAGCTGGAGTACGACTCCCGCCGCGGCGTCATACCGAACGACGGCGGTCGCGTCCTGGACTCCGATGGCAACCCGGTGCCGGGAATCTACGCCACGGGCTGGATCAAGCGCGGACCGGTGGGGCTGATCGGACACACCAAGGGCGATGCTTTGGAGACCATCGGCTTCCTCCTGGAGGACAGGCTCAATCTGCCCCCGGCGGAAAACCCGGACCCGCAAGCGATCATCGACCTCCTTGAAGAACGCGGGGTGGAGTACACCACGTGGGAGGGCTGGAACAGGCTGGATGCCCACGAGGCCGCCCTGGGTGCTGCGTGGACCGGCAGTGACGGAGATGGCAATGGCGTAGTCCGTGAGCGCATCAAGGTTGTTCCCCGCGAGGAAATGATCCGGATCTCCCGCGGCTGACGAGGGAGTTTTTGTACAGCTGATGCCCTCATTCGACCACTTTGGGGGCCTTAGCTGTACAAAAACTCCAGCCCCCGAACTAGACTGCTGGGTACTGTCCCGCCCACCACACGTGCAGCGCACTGTTGTTGCGGACTATCAGGGAGTTCGATGAGGAATCCAGTCCATCCGCCCGTTCCAGGCAGCGATGCCGCGGAGCTGCTGCAGAAGCATGCCCTGGTTGGCCATGAACGCTTGGACTCCCTGCGCCTTGGGGCACCGGAGGACATTGTTGGATTACGCCGCTTGGTTCGTGAATCCTGGCAGCGTTCGGCAAACCTGCAGGCCAATCCGGACGTCCCCGAGGCGCCCCTCGCGATGGACCAGGATGAGCTGGAGGAGTACCGCCGGCAGCATCCCTTGGCCACCATCATGCCCGTCATTAAGAAGCTCCTGGTTCAGCCCAGCCATGACAGTGGCCTGCTGGTGGCGGTGGGTGACGACGTCGGCCGGCTTCTGTGGGTGGATGGTGATCCGGTGATGCAGCGCCGCGCTGAGGGCATGATGTTCGTGGCCGGTGCTGACTGGTCCGAGGCCTCCGTGGGCACCAGCGCACCCGGCACCGCACTTGCTTTGGACCGCAGTATCCAGATTTCGGGCGCGGAGCACTTCAAGCGCTCCGTTCATCCGTGGAGTTGCACTGCTGTTCCCTTCCACGATCCCGATTCGGGCGCTGTGCTGGGCGTTGTGGACATCACGGGCACTGAGACTGCCGTGGCGGCGCACACCCTTTCCCTGGTGGAGGCGACAGTTGCTGCCGCTCAGGCACAGCTGCGGATCGAGCGTCTTCAGCTTGCCGCAGCGGTCAAGGACAAACCTCGACGCCGGAGCGCGGCTGCCGCCTCCAGCCACGCGCTGTACCGGAACAGCCTGCAGCTGTTGGGCCGTGACCAGGCCTTGCTCAGCATCGATGGGCGGACGGTTTCCCTCTCTGCCCGGCACAGCGAAATCCTGGCCATCCTCAGCAGCCAGCCCGCCGGACTCAGTGCTGAAGACCTCTGCACGCAGCTGTATCCGGGGGATGGCTCTGCGGTGACCCTTCGCGCGGAGATGGTGCGGCTTCGCAAGGTCATCCAAGAGCTCAGCCCGGACGCGGTCCCCGGGTCCCGTCCTTACCGTCTGCCGGTTGAGCTCTTGCCCGATTCCGGCCAGGTGCTTAGCTGCCTTCAGCGCGGCGCCCACCGCATCGCCTTGGAAATCTACAAAGGTGCGCTCTTGCCACGTTCGGAGGCGCCCGGCGTCGTGCAGTTGCGCGAGCGGGTTTCGCACCTGCTGCGCGAAGCGCTGCTCAGCGACGGCAGCGTTGATTCGCTCCTCAAGTACGCTGAGCTGCCCGAGGCGAAGTACGACGTCGACCTCCGCCTTGCGCTCCTGAAGCTGCTGCCGCCTCGCTCGCCCAAGCGGGCCGCCGTCGTGGCAGACCTTGAGCGGATCGAAACGGAACTGAAGGCGTGAGCTGACTCACATGGTTGCAACGTAGCTGCAACCTCCCCGCTCCTAGGCTCGGATCAATGGCGACAGCCACCGTGATTCGCAGCAAAGGAGCTAGCAATGACTGTTTACGCACAGCCGGGTGCCGAGGGTTCGAAGGTCACGTTCAAGGACCGTTACGAGAATTGGATCGGCGGCGAGTGGGTGGCCCCTGTCAAGGGCGGCTACTTCGAGAACATCACCCCTGTTACGGGCAAGGCTTTCTGCGAAGTTGCCCGCGGCACTTCCGAGGACATCGAGCTGGCACTGGACGCCGCCCACAAGGTTGCACCCTCGTGGGGCAAGACGTCCGCCACGGAACGCGCAGCCATCCTGAACAAGATCGCGGACCGCATCGATGAGAATGTGGAGCTCCTCGCGGTCGCTGAAACGTGGGACAACGGCAAGCCCGTCCGTGAAACCCTCAACGCTGACATCCCGTTGGCGGCGGACCACTTCCGCTACTTCGCCTCTGCCGTTCGTGCGCAGGAAGGCCACCTCTCCCAGCTGGACGAGGACACCACGGCCTACCACTTCAAGGAGCCGCTGGGTGTGGTTGGCCAGATCATCCCGTGGAACTTCCCCATCCTCATGGCAGTCTGGAAGCTGGCGCCGGCGCTGGCAGCGGGCAACGCCGTGGTGCTCAAGCCAGCTGAGCAGACGCCCACGTCCATCCTGGTTCTCATGGAACTCATCGGTGATCTGCTTCCGGCAGGCGTGGTGAACGTGGTGAACGGTTTCGGCGTTGAAGCCGGCAAGCCGCTCGCCTCCAGCTCGCGGATCCGTAAGATCGCCTTCACCGGTGAGACCACCACGGGCCGGCTGATCAGCCAGTACGCCTCCAACAACCTCATCCCGGTCACCCTGGAACTGGGCGGCAAGAGCCCTAACATCTTCTTCGACGACGTCGCTGACCAGAACGATGCTTTCTACGACAAAGCCCAGGAAGGCTTCACGCTTTTTGCCTTCAACCAAGGTGAAGTCTGCACCTGCCCCTCACGGGCACTGGTCCAGGAGGGCATCTACGATTCCTTCATGACGGACGTCGTGGCCCGGACCAACAAGATCATCCAGGGCAACCCGTTGGACACCGAGACCCAGGTTGGAGCCCAAGCATCCAATGACCAGCTGGAGAAGATCCTGTCCTACATCGATATCGGAAAGCAGGAAGGTGCCAAGCTGCTCACCGGTGGCGCCCGGGCGGAGCTGTCAGGCGACCTGGCCGGCGGCTACTACGTCCAGCCCACCATTTTCGAAGGCCATAACCGGATGCGGATCTTCCAGGAGGAGATCTTCGGCCCGGTAGTGTCCGTCACCAAGTTCAGCGACTACAACGACGCAATCGGCATCGCCAACGACACCCTTTACGGCCTGGGCGCCGGTGTCTGGTCGCGCAACGGAAACGTGGCCTACCGCGCAGGCCGGGAAATCCAGGCCGGCCGTGTGTGGGTCAACAACTACCACGCCTACCCGGCAGGTGCCGCTTTCGGCGGCTACAAGTCCTCAGGTATTGGCCGTGAGAACCACGCCATGATGCTGGACCACTACCAGCAGACCAAGAACCTCCTGGTCAGCTACAACGAGAACAAGCTGGGCTTCTTCTAAGAGTTTTTGTACAGCAGATGCCCTTATTGAGCGTTCTTAGGGGCATCAGCTGTACAAAAACTTCCACTATTCGTATAGATCAAAGGAGATCGTCAATGACTACAACCATGCGAGCTGCAGTAGTTACGGAATTCGGAACCGACCTTACGGTCAAGGATGTTGAACGCCCGACGCCGGGGCCAGGCCAGGCGCTGGTCCGTCTCATAACGTCGGGGGTATGTCATACCGACCTGCACGCCGCCGAAGGCGACTGGCCGGTCAAGCCGACGCCACCGTTTATCCCAGGCCATGAAGGTGTGGGAGAAGTAGTGGCCCTCGGGGAAGGCGTCACGGATGTCGCCGTGGGCGACCTCGTAGGGAATGCCTGGTTGTGGTCTGCCTGCGGGGACTGCCAGTACTGCCGGACCGGCTGGGAAACCCTGTGCGAGTCCCAGCAGAACGGCGGCTACAGCGTGGACGGCTCGTTCGGGGAGTACATGCTGGTGGATACACGCTTTGCGGCGCGGATTCCCGAGGGCTCGGACCCCGTTGAAGTTGCTCCGGTGCTGTGTGCTGGAGTCACTGTGTACAAGGGCCTGAAGATGACAGAGACCAGGCCCGGCCAGTGGGTCACCATCTCCGGCATCGGCGGTCTGGGACACATCGCCGTGCAGTACGCGGTGGCCATGGGCCTGCGGGTAGCCGCGGTGGACATTGCCGATGACAAGCTGGCTCTGGCACGTGAGCACGGCGCCGAACTGACGGTCAATGCCTTGCACGAGGATCCGGCGGAAGTCATCCAGCGCGAAACAGGCGGCTGCCACGGTGTCTTGGTGACCGCAGTCCACCCCTCTGCATTCGGCCAGGCGATCGGCATGGCACGGCGTGGTGGAACCATCGTCTTCAACGGCTTGCCTCCGGGAGACTTCCCTGCGCCGATCTTCGAGATCGTCCTCAAGGGACTGACCGTCCGGGGCTCCATTGTGGGCACGCGGCAGGACCTTGAAGAAGCATTGGAGTTCTATGCCCAGGGAAAGATCAAGCCCACAGTCTCAACAAGGGAACTCTCCGAGGTCAACGCTGTGTTTGACGAGATGAAGCACGCCAAGATCGACGGCCGCGTGGTGCTGAAGTTCTGATGAACAACATCAGCGTAGAAGCCGCGGTGACGCTACCCGGGGAAAATTTCTCCCGGGTGGCGCTCACCGCGGTGTCCGTGGACCTGCTCCGCAAGCTCTGGAAGCAGCACGGGCCGCTCATGTTCCATCAGTCCGGTGGCTGCTGCGATGGATCCGCCCCTATGTGCTTTCCGGCGGGGGAGTTCGTGACAGGCGATTCCGACGTTCTCCTCGGCAGGTTCGATATCGGCACCGGAGGAGAGCCGCAGCCGCTCGAGTTTTGGATGTCCAAGGAACAGTTCAATTACTGGTCCCACACCCACCTGACCGTGGATGTCGTCAACGGCCGAGGCAGTGGTTTCTCGGTTGAGTCACCCGAGGGCAAGCGATTCCTGATTCGTTCCACCCTCATGGACTGGGATGTGCCTAGCATCTAGGGCCAGATAGCTGGTGTGACGGGGGTTACCGGACCTCCGTCACATCAATCCCACCGGCCTCGCCTTTCACAAGCCGTCTCACTATCTGGGATAAATATGGTCGTCCATTGGCCGGACACTATTCTTGATGAGTCCTATACCACTCCCATCCAGAATGTGGCATTTTTATGAACATTTTCAGGACCAAGTCGATCGAGCAGTCGATCGCCGATGCCGATGAGCCCGGGCGTAAGCTGAAGCGCAGCCTCAGTACCTGGGACCTGATGATCATGGGCGTCGCCGTTGCTGTCGGCGCCGGTATCTTCTCCGTCGGTGCCAAGGCTGCTGCAAACTTTGCCGGCCCGGCCGTCACCATCTCGTTTGCCATTGCCGCTGTCACGTGTGCTTTGGCCATCATGTGCTACGCCGAGTTCGCCACGGCGATCCCCGTTGCAGGCTCCGCCTACGTCTTCACTTATGCCACCATGGGCGAGGTCCTGGCTTGGATCATCGGCTGGAACCTCATCCTTGAACTCTTCACCGCCGCTGCCGTGATCGCCAAGTACTGGGGCATCTACCTCAGTACGGTCTTCGGCCTGATGGGCGTGGAGATGCCGCCGTCATTCCAAGTGGCTGGTGTTGACCTCTACTGGGGTGCCTTCCTGATTGTTGCGATCTTCACGGTCCTGCTGGTGCTGGGGACAAAGTTGTCCGCCCGTGTTGGCAACATCTTCACCCTGATCAAGATCGCCGTGGTGCTCTTCGTGATCGTTGTTGGCTTCAGCTACGTGAAGTTCTCCAACTACACGCCGTTCATTCCTGCCTCGGAGCCCACCGAATCCGGCGCCGCTGACGTCATGAAGCAGTCCTTCTTCGGCTTCCTCACCGGCGCTGCTCCCGCCCAATATGGAACCCTCGGCGTCTTCGCCGGTGCAGCCCTGGTGTTCTTTGCCTTCATCGGCTTTGACGTGGTGGCAACCTCGGCGGAAGAAGTCAAGAACCCGCAGAAGACCCTTCCCCGCGGCATCTTCGGTGGCCTCGCAGTGGTCACGCTTCTCTACATTTTGGTCTCCCTGGCGCTGACGGGAATGGTTTCCTACACGCAATTGGCCGAGGTGAAGAACCCCACCCTGACCACGGCTTTTGAGGCCGTGGGTAACACTGATGCTGCCAAGATCATCGCATTTGGCTCCCTGGTGGGCCTGACCACCGTGATTATGGTGCTGCTCATGGGCCTGTCCCGTGTGGTCCTTGCCATGAGCCGCGACGGACTCCTGCCGCGTTCTCTTTCCAAGACCAGCGACAAACGCTCCACGCCGGCCCGCCTGCAGATCATCTGTGGCGCAGCAGTGGCCATTGTGGCAGGCGTAACCAAGGTGGACTTGCTCGAGGAAATGATCAACATCGGGACGCTCTCTGCGTTCGTGATGGTGAGCCTGGGCATCCTGGTGCTCCGCAAGAAGCGCCCGGACCTGAAGCCTGCCTTCCGTGTCCCGTTCGGCAAGGTCCTGCCGTGGGTCTCCGCAGTACTCTGCTTCTACCTCATGACCAACCTCGCCGTTGAAACCTGGATCTTCTTCGCCATCTGGCTGGTCATCGGCATGGGCATCTACTTCGCTTACGGCCAGCGCCACTCGCGGCTGAACGAGAAGTTCGCTGTAGCCAGGGCCTCTGTCAACAGCAGCCCGGAAGGCCGTCAGGGCAAGGGCGGCGAGGACGAGGATACCTTCACCAAGGTATAGACCAATGTGAGCAGCTTGTCAGACAGCTGCCTGACACAGCTGTACCAGTCGTCTAAATAGCTCTCTAGGCGCCCGGGAACCATCGGTTTACGAACCATCGGTTTCCGGGCGCTTTTGCGTGGCGGCTGAAGCGGCACCAGCCTCGGCTCGCGCCGGCATCGGTTCGCGCCGGCATCGGTTCGCGCCAGCCTCGCCTCGGCTACGGCGCTGCATGCTCACCCACCCATTCAACCAGCGGCCTCAGCACTTCCCACCGGGCAGTAATCTCTTGACGGGCTGCGGACGTGGACACCCACTCCGGTTGGCCCACCTCTACGCCCGCTGACAAGGACTTGTGCTTGAGAAGCTCGGCCCGTGGATGGTCCTTATCGAAACCTCGCGGAACGGTCTTGAGTCTCTCACCTTCAATGGCGAAACCTGCCGCCGCCACCGCATCCACAATCTTCTGGAGCTCCAATCCGCTCTCAGGGGCGTCCACTGCAGCCCGGAAACGTGCCAGTTGCGCCGGTGTGTGGGAGTGGTAGCCGCCGCCGATCAGCAGGCCGTCGGCGCTGATTTGCAGATAGAAGCCCACGCCCTCCTGCCCGGCAGCAAAAGCCCCTTGAGCTGTCTTGTACGGGGACTTGTCCGGGGAAAACCTGACGTCCCTGTTCGGCCGAAAGATCTTTGCCGGCCCGAACTCCGGCTCCAGCTCCGAAAGGAGCGATACCAGCGGTTGCTTCACCTCGGCGTCGTACGTTGTTTTGTGTTCCAGCCACCACTCACGGTTGTTGTTCTCTTCAAGCTCGGCGTAGAAACGGAATGCGGCGGTAGGGATGCCTTCGAATGTGCTCATAGAAGGATCCTAGGGACGGCGATACAGGCTCAGCCATAGCCGGGGAGGGCTATGTGGAAAACAAAAGGAACACCCCGCTGCGGAGAAGCCGCAACGGGGTGTTCCTGGAAATGCAGTGAGGCAATGACGCTTAGAGCTTGTTGGCTGCTTCGGCGTCGGACTCGGTCTGGCCTGCACCGAGGTTGGCGCGGAGCTTGGCGCCAAGCTCGGAGTCAACGTTGGTCCAGTACTGGATGGCGCGTTCCTTGATGTCGGCGTTCTTCACGCCGCCAACGGCACCGGTGATGGTGTCCAGGAGGCGGGCCTTTGCGGCGTCGTCGTAGACCTCGCGGTACAGGGTCCCGGCCTGGCCGAAGTCGTCGTCCTCAGCGTGCAGGGTGTGGGCGGAGAGGGTGAGCTCGCCGTCGTTCTCCCAGCCGCCAGCCGGTGAAGTCGGCTCAACAGCAGCCGGGCCACCCACCGAGTTCGGTGCGTACACCGGGGTGGAGGGGGAATTGAACAGGAAACGACCCTGGCCGTCCTGGCTGTAGTTGTTGACCTGGTTCTTCGGCTGGTTCACCGGGATCTGTGCGTGGTTGGTGCCCACGCGGTAACGGTGTGCGTCGGCGTAGGAGAAGATGCGGGCCTGCAGCATCTTGTCCGGGGAAGCGGCAATGCCCGGTACGAAGTTCGACGGCGCGAAGGTGGCCTGCTCGATCTGCGCGAAGTAGTTCTCCGGGTTCTTGTTCAGCTCCATGGTGCCCACGTGGATCAGCGGGTAGTCAGAGTGCGGCCAGACCTTGGTGAGGTCGAACGGGTTGAAGCGGTACGTCTTGGCATCCTCGTAAGGCATGACCTGGACGTGCAGTTCCCAGGAGGGGAAGTTGCCATCGGCAATGTTCTCCTGGAGGTCGCGGATGTAGAAGTCCGCGTCCGAGCCGGCAAGCTGCTCAGCCTGGTCACCGGTGATGGTCTTGACGCCCTGGTTGGACTTGAAGTGGTACTTGACCCAGAAGCGCTCACCGGCGGCGTTGATCCACTGGTAGGTGTGCGAGCCGTAGCCCTGCATTTCACGCCAGGAAGCCGGGAGGCCGCGGTCGCCCATAAGCCAGGTGACCTGGTGGGCGGACTCGGGGGAGAGGGTCCAGAAGTCCCACTGCATGTCAGCGTCACGCAGGTGGCTGCCCGGGAGGCGCTTCTGGGAGTGGATGAAGTCCGGGAACTTGATGCCGTCGCGGATGAAGAAGACGGGGGTGTTGTTGCCAACGAGGTCGTAGTTGCCCTCGGAGGTGTAGAACTTCACGGCGAAACCGCGGGGGTCGCGCCAGGTATCGGGAGAACCGTTCTCGCCTGCGACGGAGGAGAAACGGATCAGCATGTCCGTCTCGACGCCCGGCTGAAGGAAAGCTGCCTTGGTGTACGCCGAAACGTCCGAGGTGGTCTTGAACGTACCGAATGCGCCGCCACCCTTGGCGTGCACTACGCGCTCCGGCACCCGCTCGCGGTTGAACTGCGCAAGCTTTTCCACCAGGTAGTGGTCGGTGAGGATGATGGCACCGTCAGCGCCGACGGACTTCGAGTGCGCGTCGGACGTAACGGGGGCACCTGACTGAGTCGTTGAAATGGCAGTCATTGTTCTCCTTTTTCTTATTTCTGAGTTACGGAAGTTACGGGAAGCTGTTGTTTGGACTGGCAGTCCTGGCAGATGCCTTGGTACAGGACATCTGCGATCTGAATGGTCATGGGCTTGGAATTCTCATCCCAATGCGGTGTGAGGCACGGGGCGTGGCCCACGGCGCAATCCACGTCCTCCACCTTGCCGCAGCTGATACAGACGGCGTGATGGTGGTTGTCGCCCACGCGGGTTTCGTACAGCGCAGGGGAGTGCGGCGGTTCAAAGCGGCGCAGCATCTGCAGGTCCGTGAGGTCGCTGAGCACAACATAAACGGACTGCGCCGTCAGTTCAGGAAGCTCTGTGCGGGCAGCGGCAAGAATGCCTTCTGCCGGGGAGTGCGGATGGTGCTGGACTGCGGCGAGCACTGCCAGCCGCTGTTTTGTCACACGCCGGCCGTGGGCATGCAGGGCGGCTGCCCATTCTGCTTGCTCGGCTGTGTGATCTGTCATGCACTCATTGAAACACTTATTTTGAGGAGTTCACAATAAGGCAAGGCTAACTTCCGGTGAACTCATCAGCGCTTCCAGCGGATTGGCTTCCTCTGCCGCGGATCGGCCCAGCGCATGGACCCGCAGCGGACTACCTGCTGTCTCCGATTCCAGTGCCAGGCAGCTGAATCCGCTCAGACCCCCGCTCAAGGGAAGCTCAGCCAAGGCGGCCGCCATGGCCAGCAACTCCGCCGGCAAAACATCACGGACCAGCGCCACCGCCCGGACAGGCTCAATCACTGTGTGGTGCGGTCCTGCTTGCACCGCCCGCACCAGCGGACCGGGAATAGTGGAAGGCTCGACGGCGTCGCCCGCCCCCGGCTCAGAACTCATGGCGGCTTCTGGCCGCCTCCGCCGCAGCGCCTCACGGACGGCGGCATCGGTAGCTTCCAAGTGATCAGGCTCCCCGAGACGACGGTGGGCCGGCAACGAAAGCTGAGCCCCCGGCGTCGTGGTTTCTCCGTCCCAGCGCCCGAACAGATGGAACGTAGGTGTTGAAGACTCAGCCACAGGCTCGCCGATGGCGGAGCCCAGCGGATGCCAACGGTGGGCGAACATCACCGCGTAGCGGGTTGCCCCCAACACGTCATGGAGTGCTGCGCGCACAAGGTTGTGGCAGAAAAGCCAGTCGGTCGCTGATGCATGGGCGAACTCGGTGGCAGGGTCAGACAACCGGATCAGGATGTGCCCGGCCGTGAGGGGGTGGCGCGGCCGGGCTATTTCCCAAAACCCCGAACGGTACAGCAATCGTCGCTCCAAGCCCATGTCAACTCCTTCCCCGGGGTGAGCCTACCAAGCGTTATTGAAGGCGGGGAGAGTTACGGGAGGTTGCCTCAGGGGTAGTTAGGGTAAGACGGTGGCGAAACTATTGGCAGATATCACCCCTTTGAAGGAGAGCCCGGCTTTTCGGCGGCTCTGGCTGGGGGCCTCGGTAGCTGCCATAGGAACCCAATTGACCTTGGTGGCCGTTAGCCTGGAGGTCTACCGGCTCACACAGGAGAGCTTCTACGTGGGCCTCCTGGGCATCTTTGCGCTGGTGCCCTTGGTCATCGCCGGGCTTTACGGAGGCTCCGTTTCGGACGCCTACGATCGCCGCAAAGTTGCCCTCGTTGCTTCGCTTGTCCTATGGGCCACCACGGCCGCCCTGGCCTTGCAGGCGTGGCTGGAAATCGGAAACATCTGGCTCCTTTATGCGCTGGTGGCCGTACAAAGCGGCGCCCAAGGCATCAACGGCCCGGCCCGCAGTGCCATCATTCCGCTCCTGGTCCGCAAGGATCTGCTTCCCGCGGCCAATGCCCTGAGCATGCTGACGTTTGGGCTGTCCATGACCGCAGGGCCACTCCTGGCAGGCGTGCTCGTAGCCACCATCGGCTTCGGTTGGACCTACACCATTGACGTCATCAGCTTCACGTTCGCACTGTGGGGGCTCTTCAAACTCCCACCCCTCCCACCGTCCAAGGATGCCGTGCGGCCGGGGCTGCGTTCCGTGGTGGAGGGCTTCCGGTTCCTCGGCACCCGGCCCAACGTACGCATGACCTTCATCATCGACCTCATTGCCATGATCTGCGCCCAACCCCGGGCCTTGATGCCGGCCATCGGGGCAGTAATGATCGGCGGAGGCGAAACCACGGTGGGTGTTCTGCTTGCCTCCACAGCCGTGGGTGCTTTCCTGGCCGGGCTCTTTTCAGGGCCCCTGGGGAGAGTCCGCAAGCAGGGCAGCGCCGTGGTGTGGTCGGTGATCGGCTGGGGCGCGTCCATTGCCGGTTTTGGGCTGGTGGTGCTGCTGGCCGGCGACTCAGGGAAGGGTGGCGTCACCGCCTGGCTGATCCCCGCCGCGCTGTGTTGCGCCCTCGCAGGGATCTCGGACTCCATTAGCGCCGTCTTCCGTACCACCATCCTCCAGTCAGCCACGCCGGACCACATGAGGGGGCGGCTTCAGGGTGTGTTCATCGTGGTGGTGGCCGGAGGTCCCCGAGTGGGGGACATGCTGGCCGGCGGTGTCACCCAGTTCCTGAGTGAAGGCGGAGTGTTGCTCCTTGGGGGACTTCTCTGCATAGTCCTGGCCTGGGTGGCTTCGCGAATGCAGCCCGGATTCGTCGCCTACGACGCCAAGCATCCGGTGCCCTAGGCCACAAGGGTCACGCCTTGGCGTCCGGGCCGTTTCGCGTAGCCCCTTTTGCGTTGCGAGGCCTGCTCTGCAGGGTTTCGGGGACGTTTACCCTGCGTAGCGGGCCCCGCAACGTAGGCTGACAACGGAACACGACGGCCGCCGTCGGCGTTAATCCGTACAGAACCCCTGCCACAGCCGAGGAAAGTGACCAGATCTACCGTGCATAAACACAACAATGGACTCAAGACCGCGGCGCTCTTTGGTGTGCTGTGGGCGGTGTTGTTGGGTTTGGGCGCCATCATCGCGGCCGGGACGCGCAGTACCACGCCCATCTGGATCATGGCGTTGATCGGTGTGGGAACCACTGCTTATGGCTACTGGAACAGCGACAAGATCGCCATACGCTCCATGGCCGCCTACCCGGTCACCGAGGCGCAGGCACCGCAGCTCTACCAGATTGTTCGGGAGTTGTCCGCACGTGCCAACAAACCCATGCCCCGTATCTACCTTTCACCCACCATGACGCCCAACGCCTTCGCCACCGGTCGCAATCCCAAGAACGCTGCCGTGTGCTGCACCGAGGGGATCCTCCATCTGCTGGATGCCCGTGAACTCAGGGGCGTCCTGGGTCATGAGCTGATGCACGTGTACAACCGCGACATCCTCACTTCGTCGGTAGCTGCTGCCGTGGCCGGCGTCATCACTTCCGTAGGCCAGATGCTGCTGATCTTCGGCAGCGGCGACCGGCGCAACGCCAACCCGCTGGCCACCATCGCCATGGCCCTGCTCGCGCCATTCGCAGCGTCGCTGATCCAGATGGCGATATCCCGCACCCGCGAATTCGACGCCGATGAGGACGGCGCGGAGCTCACCGGCGATCCGTTGGCGCTCGCCTCAGCTCTGCGCAAGATCGAATCCGGCGTCACCCAGTTGCCGCTCCCGCAGGACCAGCGGCTGGTCAACGCCTCACACCTGATGATCGCCAACCCGTTCCGCGGTGGTGGCATGCGGCGTATGTTCTCCACGCACCCGCCCATGAAGGAACGGATCAACCGACTGGAACGGATGGCCGGGCGACCGCTTTTGTAATTGGCATAAACGTCGCTGGCCCGCTTTNNAAAGCGGGCCAGCGACGTTTTAGGAGGGGACTAGCTGCGGAAGTTTACAAACTGCAGGTCAGCCTCTTCGAACTTCTTGAGGATGTTCATGGTCTCCTGCAGGTCATCACGCGACTTGGAGGTGACGCGAAGTTCGTCGCCTTGGATCTGGGACTTGACGGACTTAGGGGCCTCATCGCGGATGATCTTGTTGATCTTTTTGGCGATGTCCTGGGCGATGCCCTCCTTGATGGTGCACTCCAGGCGGAACTCCTTGCCGGAAGGGAAAGGTTCGCCCTGGTCGAGGGACTTCAGGGAGATGCCGCGCTTGATGAGCTTGGACTGGAAGACATCCAGGACAGCCAGGACGCGGTCCTCGGAGTTGGCCTTCATGAGGATCTTCTCGCCGCTGAAGTCGATCTCAGCGCCGACGCCCTTGAAGTCGTATCGCTGCGCAATTTCCTTCTGGGACTGGTTCAGCGCGTTGGCAACCTCTTGCTTGTCTACTTTGCTTACGACGTCGAATGTGGATTCGCCTGCCATGACTCTCCTTAGGTTGGGGGCCCTGTGAGGGCGGGTTGGTCTGGCATCCAGCCTAGTACGGAAGGCGTCGGTTGGGGCCGGGCAGTTCATTCACAGTTCGCTCACAGCGCATGCAGGGTTGGAACAGAGGCGGGCGGTTGAGAGTTGAACCAGTTGGAAGAACGCATCCACGGAGGATCAGCATGAGCAGCAAGGCCGTCCAATCCATCAGCAAGTCCGCTTCTGCAGCAGCAGGGTCCATTGGCACGGCCGCAGTCGCCGCAGCAAGTGCTGTAGCCGCAGCAGCTGTGGCGGCATCGATTGTTCTGAGTCCGGTTCCCGATGCTGCCTCCCGTATGGACGGAGTGCATGCGGACTTGCTGCGCGCTGTGCAGCTCAACCAGATCACTGCCGAGCAGGCCGAAAAGTTCGAGGCCAAACTGGCCGGAAGGATCCTCGGAGAAGCCTGAAATCCCGCGAAATCCCGGGCGTCAGGCGCCGATTAGATTCTTCGCCGAAAGTTCTGTAAGGTTGTCTCTGCCTTCGGTTACCGGATCTAAAAGAAACGGTCTCCGGAAGTGATCTTCTTTTGAAGTTCGGCAGATTACCCGAGCGGCCAAAGGGGGCTGACTGTAAATCAGCTGGCAACGCCTACGGGGGTTCGAATCCCTCATCTGCCACCCAAGGAAAATCCCCGGAACCACTGGTTCCGGGGATTTTTTGTGTGCCCACGAGTAGTTTTGGCTTCTTGATACCGCTTCGCCCAGGGAGGCGCCCTAGGAGGGTGTGCGGCTACCACCCACTTTGATTGCACTAACCCTGCAACACGCAGGAATGCGGGGCGTGTCGCAATACCCGGGTCGCAAAGTAGGTGGTGACGGTACGGGGGATAGGGCCCGACGCCGGATAGGGCCTGACGCCGGGACTAAGCCTCGCGCTCCGGCCCGCGTTCTGCAGCCGGCCTGAGTTCCGTGGCCTGCCTGACTTCGGTGGCTTGCCGGAGCTCGGCGATCTCCATCCGCAGCGCGGCGATTTCCGTCACGAGGTCCGCCATCTCGGCGCGGACCGGTTCCTCGGCAGCTGCGGCCTTGACTTCCGCTGCTGCGGCCACCTCCTCGGCATTCTCCTCGATTCGTTGCAGGAGCCAGGAGGCAATGGACGCCGTGACCATACCCAGGACCGCGATCCCGCTCATCATCAGGGCGGCAGCCACCATCCTGCCGATGGGAGTTACTGGGTAGAGGTCTCCGTAGCCCACGGTGGTGATAGTGGTGATGGCCCACCAAGCGGCGTCTCCGAAGGTGAGAATTTTGGCGTCGGGCGCGTTCTGCTCAACGTCCAGCACGGCCAGGGCTCCGATGAGGATCAGCATCGCGGCTGCGCCAGCAACATAGGTGGCCACACGCCCGCGCAGTGTTTCGCCCACGGTGCGCTGCAGGACGGAGAGCAGCGTGACCAGCCTCAGAAGGCGGAGGGGGCGGAAGAAGGGGAGTATCACGATCAGAAGTTCGTGGAGATTCCAGAGGAACCACCGCATGCGGTCCTCGGCAAGCCAAAGATTAGCGAAGTAATCCACCGCGAAAATTCCCCACGTGATCCACAGAACCACTTCGAAGGGGATTGCCTCGGCCCCGCTGACGCGACCGATGACCTGCCACGCGTAAGCCGTGAGGAAAATCAATGCGGTGGCCATGAGGGGCCATTCAACCAGGTCCCTGTATCGCGCTTGAGTCATACGGGAATACTAGCCACAGCGAGCGCCCTGTCTTGACGGGGCGGGATCAGGCGGCCGGCGTCTCCAGCCAGTAGCCGTCCAAGTGGTGCACCAGTTGGCGCCCCAAGCCACCCTTGAGCTGGATCCACAGGGTACTGCGATCGTCGGTCATGCCATCGATGGTTCCCTCGATCCGGTTGCCGCGGGCATCCTGGAGGACCACGTGCTGGTGGCGGGAAAGTTCGGGCCAAACGTCGCCTTGCGGCCTGACGGTTTGCAGCGTGCTCATAGGGGTCCCCCTTGTATCTTCCATCAATATGAGTTTCAGACATTATTCACGTCTTTGATGAACCGGCGGTAGACGTTAGACATAAACCTGCTGCGCCCAAGAAAAGGGTCCACTATTCGGTTCATGCATTCCCCAACAAGTTACTGGTGGGTAACATTGAGTTATGCATTTGCTTCTTCGCACCCTCATGTTGCTGTTCACGTCCTCCAAGCGCTCGCCGCTCGGCGTTTGGGAAGAATCGTCGCTGCCCCTACGGGTTCTGCCCACTGACATCGACATCGCGATGCACGTCAACAACGGCATGTATTTCTCGTTGATGGACCTCGGCCGTTTCGACCTCATGGTCCGCAGCGGCATCTGGACAAGAATGCGCAAGCGGGGTTGGAGCCCGGTGGCAGCCGGTGAAACCATCGCCTTTCGCAAGTCTCTTCAACTCTGGCAGCAATACACCATCGAAACCCGCATCATTGGCCTGGACACGAAGGCCATCTATTTTGAACAGCGCATGGTAGTAGACGGTGAAATCTATGCGCGGGCGCACATCGCCACCCGCTTGGTCTGTAAGGGTAAGCCAGTTACGCAGGAAGAAATCATCGCTGAGTTCGGAGCGCCACCGGCTGACCTTGAGTTGCCCGAATGGATCCACGAATGGCGGGAAAACAATGCCCTTCCCGGATCGCGGCGGCCAGCGCCGCACGTCTGGAGCTAAACCCCCACATCGCGTCGCTGCAGCGCGACTGCGCCCAGCACAATTAGCCCCGCCGAAATGCCGTACAAGCCCGCGGTAGCTCCCCAGTCCGCGCCGTTGGCTACCGGGGAATTGCCGTATGCCCAGTGGTACGGCGAAAGGTTCAGCAACCACTGGACGTCGGGACTTTGCCGTCCCACGGCGTTGAACACATAACCAAGAACAGCTACGGCGGCACCGGCGGCGATCCCGTAGACTTTCCGGCCGCTCAGTGCCCCGGCGAAGAGCGCGGCGGTCCCGCTGAGAAGTGCCAGGGCTGCGAACAGCAGTACCGCACCTGCGAGATGTCCGACGTCGATGCCCAGTTGCGAGGGCCCGTTCAGTCCCAGCACCAACAGAAAAACAAGGACCGAAAGCAACGCAATGCGAACCACGATTGCCAAGGCGCGTTCAAGGACTATCTGCACCCGGGTAACACTGTGGGCAAGCGTCAGTTCCAGCAAGCCGGATTCTTCGTCGCCCCCTACGGCCGCGGCACCCCAGCCGATGGAGGCCATGGACATCAGCAGGAATCCGATCAACCCGAACATGGTGGCCTGGGTGTAGCCGGGTCCCGAAGCGATTTGATCGTAGTTCAGGGCTTTGGTCATCTCAGGAGGAAGCGCATTGATCAGGTCCTGCATCTGCGCACTGCCTCCAATCGAGGGATAGAGCGGCAGGTACAGCATGCATGCCGCCGACAAACCAACTGCCCAAGCAAGCGTTGAACGCCATGAGTCAGTCAGGGCCTTGGTGAACAAGGGGAGGATTCTAGGCACGGTGTGCTCCTCCCACGTGCCGGCCCTGTGTTTGACCATTTCCAAGCCCCGGAGGTTGGCCAAGCCCCGGAGACTGGCCCGGCTGAGAAGACTGGCCCGGCTGAGGAGTTTGGGCTGTGTATAGAGTGAGCACAGCTTCCTCCAGGTCCGGTTCTTCGAGGACCAGGTCCGTCAAGTTCAACCTGGCCAGCGCCTGAACCAAGGGCTGAACGTGGCCGGACAGCATCGCCGTGGCCTCAACTGTTCCGGATGTGTGACCGTCGGCCTTGAGCTCCCGCACCACCATATTGGCGACGCCTGGCACCCGGGCCAGCAGCGCGCCGACGTCGTGCGCTTCCGTTTCGGTGCTGGTGAACCGTACCTGCCGGACTGCTGCAGTCCGGAGCGCTTCCACGGTGGAAACGGTCACGATGCCGCCGTCGCGGAGGATGGCGACGGCGTCGGCGGCCTGCTGCACTTCGCTGAGAACGTGCGAACTGAGGAACACAGTTGCGCCGCCATCCACTGCCTCGCGGACCATCGCATGGAACACCTGTTGGACCAGGGGATCCAGGCCGCTGGTGGGTTCGTCCAGCACCAGGAGTTCGGGCTTATGCATGAAGGCCTGAAGCAGCCCCAGCTTTTGCTTGTTGCCTTTGGAGAGTTTCCGGGTCTGTCGATCCAGATCAAGGTTCAGCCGCTCGGCGAGTTCGTTGACATGCTTGGGGTCCACCGGGCCGCTGATCGCCGCGAAGTGCTCCAGCATGCGGCGCCCCGTGGTCCTGTTTTCCAAGTGAAGCTCGCCGGGGAGGTAGCCGATCCGGCGGCGGAGGGCAGTGCCGGCAGAACGCGGATCTTCTCCCAAAACGGAAATGGACCCCGCGCTGGGCCGAATAATATCCAGCAGGCAGCGCATGGTGGTGGTCTTGCCTGCGCCGTTCGGGCCAATGACGCCGAAGACTGTCCCGCGGTCAACCGCGAAATCGAGTCCGTGCAGGACTTCGCGGTGACCGAACTTTTTGCGTAAACCCTCGACGACGATTGCCTGGGTCACGGGGCATGCTCCTTTCCGTGGTTGCTGGTTTCTTGTTCAAGGGCGTCGCGGGCCGCATCCAGGAAACGCGCATCGGTGTAGAAGCCGTGCGTGTAAATCTCCAGGGCGGGCAGGGTCAGTTGCCGGAGAAGGTCGGGGCCGATGCCGTGCGGTTCAGGGTCCACCAGTCCCAGCGTCCGTGAGAGGTGCCGGCCCAGCATGAGGATTGAGAGGCTGTTGGAGGCGATCACGACGGCGGTGGACCGGACGTCGTCGAACGCCCTGATGGTTCCCGCCGCTATCCCGGCGTGGATGATGTCCTGCGTTTGCTTCACGACGGCGTCGAAGAAGGCGTCGCCGGCCTCGGATTCGTCGCTGAGGGTGCGTCGGATGTAGGTGATTTCGTCGGAGTATTGGTCGGGGTGGTTCATGTAGTCCTGGATCAGCTGCCGAGTGGAGACCGGATCGGTTTTTTCGCGGCCCTGGGTGGCTGTTTGCGCGAGGACATGCTGATCACAGGCATCACGAAGCCCGGTTTTGCTGCCGAAGTGGTGGATGACCAGGCCTGGGCTGACCCCTGCGGCAGAGGCAACTGACCTGATAGTTGCGCGGGCGAAACCATCGCGGCCGAAGATCCCAATGGCGGCGTCGCGGATCCGGGCCCGGGTGGTCAAATCCTCTGCGTTTGAACGCATGTTTCAAAGACTAAACACTTGTTCAATCCGGGACAAGGCTTGCTTTAAAACTTCCCTCTCGGCGTTTATTCCCGGTGACGCAGACAGCGAACAGGGAGCCCCTCCGCGGGACTTCGCGGGCGGGGTCGCGTACCGTGGAAGCATGGCTACAGTTGACATCACTGGAGAACAGTTCGCATCGACCATCGAGGACAATGACATTGTCCTGGTGGATTTTTGGGCATCTTGGTGTGCCCCGTGCCGTCAGTTTGCCCCCACGTACGGGGCTGCTTCTGAGAAGCACACTGACGTGGTGTTCGCGAAGGTAGACACCGAGGCTGAGCAGCAGCTCGCCGCCGAGGCCGGGATCACGTCCATCCCCACGCTCATGGCTTTCCGCGAAAAGGTTCTGGTCTTCTCGCAGCCGGGTGCCCTGAATGGCCCGCAGCTTGAGCAGGTCATCGAGGCCGTGAAGGGGCTGGACATGGAAGAGGTCCACGCGCACGTCGCCAAGGCACGTGCCGAGGCTCAGGAAAACTAAGACGCACCGGCGGCTTCGAAACATCGAGGCCGCCGGAAAGCATCGAGGTCGCCGGAAAATTCCGGCGACCTCGATGCTTTAAGGCGTTCTCGCAGTTTTGCGGCGATTACAGCCGTTCGAGCTTGACCGGCTCGGCAAGCAGAGCGCTGAGGGATTCGTTGAGGTCCTGGACGGCGATGCCCTTGGAGTGCTTTTCCAGAAGCTCTTCGGATTCCCAACGCTCGGTCAGGACGAGCTTTTCCTCGGTCGCTTCGGTCAGTTCGTAACGGATGCAGCCGGGCTCGTTGACGACCTCGTCGATCGCGATTTCCAAAGCGAGCTTCACGCGGAAGAACTCGCCTTCGTTGGGGATGAACGTGGCCTGCAGGTCAATGGGTGCACTCATGGTTCCAACCCTACCGGCAGGACACGCCGCCGCTGGAGGTGGTTACGGTTCTGTTGCGGGCAGTCCCTTGGTAGCGTTCCGTCATGTTGTCCTATACCGCCGGAGACACTGCCGTCCCGCTGCTCGAAGAGACCATTGGTGCCAATTTTGAGCGCGTCGCGGCGCAGTTCCCCTTGCGGGATGCGCTGATCGAGGCCGCTGCAACACCAGGCGGCGATGCTCGCCGGTGGAGCTACCAAAAGTTGAACGACGACGTCGATCACCTCGCCCGCGCACTGCTCGCCATGGACGTGGGCAAAGGTGAGAGGATCGGCATTTGGAGTCCGAACTGCGCAGAGTGGACCATCCTTCAATACGCCACAGCAAAGATTGGCGCCGTGCTGGTCAATGTGAACCCGGCGTATCGCAGCCACGAGCTGGAGTTCGTGGTGAAACAGAACGGCATGAGAATGCTGGTGGCCGCACCAAGCGACAAGAACAGCGACTATGTGGGCATGGCCAGGGATGCGGCCGGCAACTGTCCCGAGCTCCGGGAGATCGTTTTCCTTCCGGGAGCGCCGGAACTGGGACTCACTGTGGGCGTCCCCGTAGCCAACCACGAACTCACGTACAGCCAACTCCTGACCCGGGCAGACGGCGTCGGGCCTTCAGCACTGCGTGAACGCATGGCGGAACTGGACCCTCACGATCCCATCAACCTGCAATACACCTCAGGCACCACGGGATTCCCCAAGGGCGCCACGTTGACGCACCACAACATCCTCAATAACGGGCACTCGATCGGCCGGCTCCTGAACTACACCGAGCATGACCGGGTGGTGATTCCCGTGCCGTTTTATCACTGCTTCGGCATGGTGATCGGAAACCTGAATGCCCTGAGCTTCGGCGCGGCCACCATCATTCCAGGACGCGGGTTCAATGCATCGGCGGCGTTGGAAGCCGTGCAGGACTTCGGCGGGACTTCCTTGTACGGAGTGCCCACCATGTTCATCGCCGAGCTCGCGCTGGAGGACTTCACCTCCTACGATCTCTCCACGTTGCGGACAGGAGTGATGGCAGGCTCCTTGTGTCCTATCGAAGTGATGCGCCGGGTGATCGATGAGATGCACATGGTGGATGTTGCCATTTGCTACGGCATGACCGAGACCTCGCCCGTGTCCACCATGACCCGCCCGGGGGACACGCTGGAGCAGCGGACCAGCACGGTAGGCCGGTCAATGCCGCACCTGGAGAGCCGCATCATTGACCCGGGTTCCGGGGAAGTGGTGGAGCGTGGCGTGATCGGCGAGCTCTGCACACGGGGTTACTCGGTGATGCAGGGTTACTGGGGCCAGCCGGACAAAACCGCGGAGGCAATCGACGCTGATGGCTGGATGCACACCGGTGACCTGGCCCGCATGGACGAGGATGGCTACCTGGTGATCGAGGGCCGCATCAAGGACATGGTGATCCGTGGCGGCGAGAATATCTACCCCCGCGAGATCGAGGAATTCCTGTACCTCCACCCGTCCGTCCAGGATGTTCAGGTCATCGGCGTCCCGGACCAGAAATACGGAGAAGAGCTCATGGCCTGCATCATCCTCAAACCCGGTGTTGCCGCGCTGACGGTCCAGGACATTGCCGAGTACTGTCGCGGCAAACTGGCCCACTACAAGATCCCGCGCTACATCGACGTCCGCGAATCCTTCCCCATGACGGTCTCCGGCAAGGTGCGGAAGGTGGACATGCGGCAGGACGCGATTTCCCGGCTACATCTCCAAGCGCAAGGCAGGTAGTTAGTTGGTATTGCGCTTGATGGTCCGGATTCCCACCGCAAGCCCGACGGCGGCCGTCACCACAGCGGCCACGAGCCCCCACATGGTGTCCGTACCGATACGTCCGGCAAACAACTCACGTTCAGCATTGACCAGGTAGGTCAGTGGATTGAACAGGCTGGCCACCTTCATCCACCCCGGACCGGCCTCAATGGGCAGCATGATTCCGGAGAGGATCATCAGCGGGAACAGCAGGGTTTGCTGCACGCCCCAGAAGATCCATTCCTTGTTCTGCGAAACCAAGGCCAGCGAATAGGACAAAGCGCCCAGCCCGATGCCGAAGATGCCCAGAATGACCAGACCCAACACCACGTGCATGGGGTAGAAAACGAAGCCGAAGGGGATGCAGACCACGGCGATCAGCAAGCCCTGCAGTACCAAGGGAGCCCACTCCTTCAACGCCCGGCCAATCATCAGGGAGGACCGCGAGAGCGGCGTGGCAAGAATCCGCTCATAGGAACCGGTCATGAGTTCGTACTGCAGGTTGGAACCGGTCATGGAGGTGCCGAACAAGGCAATCATCACCACCACCCCGGGAAGGAACCATTGAAGCGTGGACTGGCCACCGAAGGCTGGAGCCCCCACGGCCGCACCCAGCAGTGGCCCGAACAACCCGAGGAACACCAGGGGTTGGATGAGGGAGAAAATCAGCGAGAACGGATCCCGCAGCGGCAGCAACATCTCACGCCAGAACACAAACCACGTGTCCGTCACAACGCTGCGCGGCCCCCGCTTCTGGAGAGTCACACCCGGGGCAACGGCTTGTTCAATCATCAGACTTCAGCTCCTTCCCGCAGGCTGCGGCCGGTCAGTTCCAGGAAAACGTCGTCCAGCGTTGGCGGTTTCAACTCCAGGGACTGGGCGGGAGCGCCGGCGTCGTGCATTTCCTTCAGCAACCCCGGCGCAAGCCGGGCACCGTGGGCCAGCCGAAGCCGGAAGCGGACTACGCCGTCGTACGCGTTTTCCTCCATGTCGCCTTCGGCGGCAGCGCGGCCCAGCAGCCCCCGCACCTCGGACGCGGCACCGGCGGCGACCTCCACTGCCAGGAGGTCCCCGGCAAGATTCGCTTTGAGCCGTGAAGCGGTGTCGTCGGCGATGATGGTTCCGTGGTCGATCACAATGACGCGCTCGGACATCGAATCGGCCTCATCCATGTAGTGGGTAGTCAGTACGATGGTGGTCCCGTGTTCCTCGCGCATCCGCATGATGTGCTCCCAGAGGTTGGCGCGGTTCTGGGGATCCATGCCTGTGGACGGCTCATCGAGGAACAGCAAGCCGGGCGAGTGCATCAGCCCGAGGGCAACGTCCATGCGTCGCCGTTGCCCGCCGGAAAGTTTGATGACCGTGCGCTTGGCGAGTTCGCTGAGGTCCAGGGAAGCCATGAGAGATTCGGCGCGGGCTTTGGCGTCTGTGGTGTTCATTCCGTAGAAGCGGCCTTGCATGATCAATTCGTCGATCACCCGGTAGCTGTGCCCGCCCCCGTTGCCTTGTCCGATGTACCCGATCCGGGCACGGACGCCCGCAGGATCCTTGTCCACATCAACCCCAGCTACGGTGGCGGAGCCGGACGTGGGTCTCAACAGCGTGGTGAGCATCCGCAGGGTTGTGGATTTGCCGGCGCCGTTGGGGCCCAGGAAAGCAACCAGTTCGCCGGGGGCGACGTCAATGTCCACGCCCTTCACGGCCTCGACGGTTTCCTTCTTCACGGTGAAGGTCTTGGTGAGCTTGTTGGTGTGGATCACGGTCACTCCAGGGACGGCTGGTGATGGCTCCTAAGCGCCACCGTATACCCGCCCGGAGAGGCCGTCCATGCCCCTGCGGACACCTTCGGTCCGCAATGAAAGCTCAGTGTCCGCGGTGATCCTGAACGGTCATCCGGGGCCCGAACGTGGGCTTGCGGAAGCCGCTGAGGTACAGCATCCGGACCAGCCGCTGCCTGTGTCCGCGCCACGGCTCCAGGAGCTCGATCATGCCTGCGTCGTCTGTTTTTTGTCCTGTCAGGGCGTACCCGACGTAAGCAGCCAGGTGGTAGTCGCCCACGGAAATCGAGTCCGGGCAGCCGTGGGTTCGTTGAACTACTTCTGCTGCGGTCCAAATGCCGATGCCCGGTATGGTCTGCAGCTTGGCGCCGGCTTTCGCCGCGTCCAGCCCGGCAAGACGTTCAAGCGCGACGGCGGACTGCAGCGCCCGCATGACAGTTGCCGAGCGCTGTGGTCCAACACCGGCTTTGTGCCACTCCCACGAAGGAATGGCCAGCCACTGCCTGGCGGTAGGAGGGACCAGAAGCCCGGCAGGAGCCTTACCCGGGGCAGGCGTTCCGTAGCGGTACATCAAATACCGGTACCCGCGCCGTGCCTCCAAAGACGTGACCTTTTGTTCCAGGACGGCCGGCACCAGTGCGTCCACCATCCGCCCGGTGGAGGGCAGCCGCAAAGCCGGGTTCCGGCGTCGGGATTCTGTGACCAAGCGCGGGAGGGTGGCATGGAAGGTGGGTTCGTCGAAGGCCGACCAATCGTCGTCGGCGCCCAGCAACCTGGGCACAGCGGCCACGGCGTCCTCCGCCCCGGGCCCCCAGGCCTGTGCGTCCACGAAGGATTCGGTCCCCAGCCCACCTCCCGAGAGGCGCAGCGTCACTGGGCCGGAGGGTGCGGTGAACGCCATCCAAAATCCGCTGGAATGCGTTGCGAAGGACGGATCCGCCTTGCCGCGCATGAGCGGAAACATGGTGTGGTCCAAACGGAAGGAACTGCCCGGATACCACCGGACGGCCGCATCTGCCGCGGCCGCGACAATAGGCGGAGCGTCTGCGATGGTCATATATTTATGGTCCCACGACCGGCTGACAATCTGCTGACGGTAACCCCTGACGGACCCCCTTAGGGCAGCAGCCGGCCAGGGCTAGACTCCGTGATGTGGCGAGGATGCGCCGCGCCATGAACCACCACAAATCCATGGAACAAGGAGCGCGAATCATGGCCGCCATTGTGCATTTCGAGATTCCTACGGACAATCAAGACCGGGCCAACACCTTCTACCGGAGTGCCTTCGGCTGGAACCTGAGTCCCATGCAGGGGATGGACTATACGATCGCCATCACAGCACCTTCCGATGAACAGACAGGCGCGCCAAAAGAGCCCGGTGCCATCAACGGCGCCCTGTTCCCACGGACCGACGCCCTGAAGACACCCGTCCTCACCCTGGACGTAGAGGACATTGATGCCGCGCTCAAGCAGGTGGAATCTGCCGGCGGCAGTGTGGTCCAAGCCAAGGAGGCCATGCCCGCCATGGGCTGGTATGCCTACTTCAAGGACACCGAAGGCAACGTTTTGGGCCTATGGCAGAACGACACCTCTGCCGGCGCATGATCGCTGACGGCGCCGGGTCCAGACCCTAAGCAACCAGACGGTAACTTTGTATCTATGAAGTATGCCCAGTCCGTGTTGGACCTCATCGGCAATACGCCGCTCATCAAGCTCAACCACGTCACCGAGGGAATCAGGGCCACCGTCCTGGTGAAGCTCGAATACATCAATCCCGGCGGATCCATCAAGGACCGGATCGCCGTGAAGATGATCGAAGACGCGGAAAAGGACGGTCGGCTCAAGCCGGGCGGAACCATCGTTGAGCCGACGTCGGGCAACACCGGGGTGGGACTGGCGCTTGTCGCCCAGCAAAAGGGTTACAAGTGCGTCTTTGTGGTGCCGGATAAGGTGGGCGAGGACAAGCGGGCCGTGCTGAGGGCGTACGGGGCCGAAGTGGTGGTGACGCCCACCGCGGTAGCACCTGACAGCCCGCAGAGCTACTACGGCGTCTCCGACCGTCTGGTCAAGGAGATCCCAGGCGCCTTCAAACCGGACCAGTTCTCCAATCCCGCCGCCCCTGGCAGCCACTTCGAGACTACAGGCCCGGAAATCTGGCGGGACACGGACGGCCGGGTCACTCACGTGGTCATTGGCGCCGGAACCGGCGGCACCATCACCGGTACGGGCCGCTACCTCAAGCAGGTCTCGGCGGACCGCGCGGATTCCGACGGCGGCCAGGTCAAGGTCATTGGGGCGGACCCGGAAGGCTCGGTCTACTCAGGCGGAACCGGCCGGCCGTACTTCGTGGAGGGCGTGGGCGAGGACATGTGGCCCGGCAACTACGATCCCGCGGTGCCGGATGACGTGATTGCCGTATCCGACGCTGACTCCTTCTCCATGACCCGCCGCCTCGCCCGCGAGGAGGGCCTGCTGGTGGGCGGTTCCTCCGGCATGGCCGTCGTTGCGGCGTTGCACGCAGCCAAGGACCTGGACGAGTCCGCCGTGGTTGTGGTGATCCTCCCGGACTCGGGCCGTGGCTACCTTGCCAAGATCTTCAACGATCAGTGGATGCGTTCCTACGGCTTCCTGGCCGGCGGCGAGGAAGCTTCCGTGGGCGAGGTGCTCAAATCCAAGACGGGAGAGATGCCGGACCTGGTCCACATCCACCCGAACGAAACGGTCCGCGATGTCATCAACATCATGAACGAGTTCGGCGTATCCCACATACCGGTTCTTTCACAGGAACCCCCGGTGGTGATGGGCGAGGTCCTCGGGGCAGTTGATGAGCGCAGCCTCACCACAAAACTGTTCCGCGGCGAAGCCAAGCTGGCTGACAAGGTCTCCGAACACATGGGCGAGCGCCTGCCCGTGATCGGCTCCTTGGAGACCCTTTCCGCCGCCCGGGAGCTGCTGTCCGACGTCGATACCCTGATGGTGACCTTCGCGGGAGCCCCCGTGGGAATCCTGACCCGGCACGACCTCCTGGCCTACTTGAGCAACTGAGCGCCCCGCGCCGATTCCACTGCAATCCCTGAACGAAACTAGAGGAGCTTCAATGTCTGCCATCAACAACGCCGGGTTCAACACGCGCGCCGTCCACGCTGGACAGGCTTTCGAACCGGTGACCGGCGCTGTTGTGCCGCCACTGCACTTCAGCACCACGTACGCCCAGGACGGGATCGGCAACCTCCGTTCAGGATACGAATACGGCCGTGGAGGCAACCCCACCCGCGACGCCCTCCAAGATCAACTCGCCGCCCTTGAAGGTGGCACGGCTGCGTTTTCCTTCGGCTCGGGTCTGGCAGCTGAGGATTCACTGATCCGGGCGCTTGCCCGGCCGGGGGACCACATTGTGCTGGGCAATGACGCCTACGGTGGCACCTATCGCCTGATCAACCGCGTGCTGGGGGACTGGGGCATCGGCAACACCCCGGTGGACATGTCCGATCTCGATGCCGTTGCTGCTGCTGTTGCTGCCAACAAGACGCGCCTGGTGTGGGTGGAGACGCCGTCCAACCCGATGATGAAAATCACGGACATCGAGGCGCTCGCCGCAGTAGCGCACGACGCCGGTGCCCTCCTTGTGGTGGATAACACCTTCGCGTCGCCCTACTTGCAGACCCCCCTCGCCTTGGGGGCCGATGTTGTGGTGCACTCCACCACCAAGTACATCGGGGGCCACTCCGACGTTGTTGGCGGCGCCGTTGTGGTCAAGGACGCGGATCTTGCCGAGAAGATCGGGTTCGTTCAGTTTGCGGTGGGTGCGGTTTCCGGCCCGATGGATGCCTTCCTGACTACCCGCGGTTTGAAAACGCTGGGTGTTCGCATGGACCGTCACAGTGAGAATGGCCAGGCTGTGGCCGAATGGTTGCTGCAGCGTCCCGAGGTTGAAGCCGTCCTTTACCCGGGCCTCCCGGATCACCCAGGTCATGAGCTCGCTGCCAAGCAGATGAAGAAGTTCGGCGGCATGGTGTCCGTACAGTTCAAGGGCGGCGAAGCGGCTGCCCGTATGGTCGCCGAATCCACCTCGGTGTTCACTCTGGCAGAGTCCCTGGGCGGCATCGAGTCCCTCATGAACTACCCCTCGGAGATGACCCACGCTTCGGTGAAGGGGACCGAGTTGGCTGTTCCGGTCAACCTTCTGCGCCTTTCCTGCGGCATCGAGGAAGCGGAGGACCTGATCGCAGACCTGGAACAGGCCTTCGCCAAAATCAGATAGTCCTTCGAATCCGGCTCTTGTTCGCACTCTCACCGGGGAAGTGAGGAACAAGAGCCGGATCTTTTCGCGTGCGCAACGCCTAGCTTTCTTTAGCGAAGTCAGCTAATTTTGTGCGCATGCCTCTTCGTTCTGACTGGTCTGCGCGCACGTGCAGCCTTGCCCGTGGGTTGGATGTCCTCGGCGACCCCTGGGGGAGCCTGGTCCTCCGCGAGATCTTCTTCGGCAACGGCCGCTTCGATGCGATCAAGCAACGCCTCGAAGTAGCCGACAACGTCCTCAGTAAACGCCTGGGATGGCTTCTGGACGCTGGGCTGCTCGCCCAACGCCCCTATCAGGACGGCGCCCGCACACGGCAGGAATACGTCCTCACCCCCAAGGGAGAGGACGCGCTTCCCGTGCTCAACGCCATCATCATCTGGGCTGAGAAACACCTGGACGCTCCCAACGAGGTGTCCCACATGAAGGTCATCCACACTGACTGCGGTCAAGCCACCATGTCCGCCGATACCTGCACCAGCTGTGGCGCCCGGCTGACCGCAGCCAACACCAGCTGGCACAGCTTCAAACGTAGCGACCATCCACTTCCGCTCGCCGTCGCACCCCTTGAAACCCGAAACACAGCTGAAACCCGAACTGCCGCTTCCCCTGGTACGGAGATCCCCGCATGACCGCTCCCGACGTAAAAGGGACCCCGCCCGAAGAAACACGGACCCCCACGGGAAAGACGGGCAAGCGCCGACGCCTTCACCCCGCCTGGATCGTTGCAGCGGTTGCCTTCCTGGCGCTGGTTGGAGCCGCCGGATTCCGTGCGGCGCCCGGCGTCCTCATGGTCCCGCTGCAGGAGGAATTCGGCTGGTCCACCACGGTCCTGTCCCTGGCCGTAAGCATCAACCTGGTCCTGTTCGGCTTGACGGCTCCGTTCGCCGCGGCCCTGATGGAGCGCTTCGGTATCCGGAAGGTCACCTCGCTGGCTCTCTGCCTCATCGGGCTCGGCTCCGCCCTGACGGTCTTCGTCAACCAGTCCTGGCAGATCCTGCTCACGTGGGGCCTGCTGATCGGACTGGGCACCGGTTCCATGGCCCTGGTCTTCGCCGCCACCATCGCCAACACCTGGTTCGCCAAAAGCCGTGGCCTGGTGATCGGCATCCTGACGGCCGGTAGTGCAGCCGGCCAGTTGGTATTCCTGCCCTTTATCGCGGCCCTTGCCCAAAACCCGGGCTGGCGCGGTGCATCCTTGCTCATCGCGGCAGGTGCGCTCGCCGTAGTCCCGCTGGTGCTGCGCTGGCTGCGGAACTCACCTGCCGACGTCGGGGTGTTGCCTTACGGTGCCGAGGAAGCCGCAGCGGCTGAACCCGCCGCCGCTGAATCTGACACGAAAGCCGCCGACGCCGGAACAACCGCTGCGACGTTAGGCAAGCCCGCCGCTGTGGTTGCTGTGCCGGGGGCAGGGGATTCTCCCAACGCCGCGATTCGTGCACTGCAGGTCCTCAAACGCGCGAGTAAAGTACGGACGTTTTGGGCATTGGCTGCGGGTTTCGCGATCTGTGGTGCTACCACCAATGGACTGATCGGCACGCACTTCATTCCGTCCGCACACGATCACGGCATGCCTGAAACCACAGCGGCGGGTTTGCTGGCCGTCGTCGGGATCTTCGACATCGTGGGGACCATCGCGTCCGGATGGTTGACGGACCGCTTCAACCCCAAAGTGCTGCTGGCTGTGTATTACCAGTTCCGGGGGATCGGTCTGCTGGTGTTGCCGCTGCTTCTGGGCTCGTCGGTTGAGCCGAGCATGATTATCTTCGTGGTGGTCTACGGGCTCGATTGGGTAGCCACCGTGCCTCCCACCGCCGCTATTTGCCGCTCGGTTTTCGGTGCCGACGGGTCTGTGGTGTTCGGCTGGGTGTTCGCAGCCCACCAGCTCGGGGCTGCCGTTGCGGCACTCCTGGCCGGGTTCATCCGCGATGCCACCGGGCACTACAACTACGCCTGGCTGGGCGCAGCCGCCATGTGCACGGTGGCCGCTGTCATTAGTGCCACCATCCGCAAGGATGCAGCTAAGAAGGAGCCCGTGGCGGTCGCCTGACACCCCTGCCCTTTCGTTGTGGGGCCCGCTCTGCGTGGTATTCCCGCGTCGAATCGCGCAAAACGGGCCCCACAACGCACGGGGGTGGTGTTGTGGGGCCCGCTCTGCGCGTTATTCGTGCCCGGAAGCATGCAGAGCGGGCCCCGCAACGGGGGGATCTAGCCCGCTTCAGTGATCCGGAACGTCAGCGTCCGTGCTTCCGGACGCAGCGCGTGGTCCGGCCAGACGTCCGGGCCGCACGCCCTGGACCCGAGCCCGTGCTGGGCGGCATCGAGGTACAAGTAGCTGCCCTTGCTTGCCGGCAACTCGTGCGGGTGGGCTGCGGCGGAAATCTCCTGCGCCGTGTGCCGTGAGAGTGTGAAACCGGGCAGGCGCCCAGGGGAATCAGGGATAGCGCTGAACCCCAGCCAGGGTTCTCCGGAGTTCTGCAGGTCCAGCGCGCGAACCGCACTCCGGTGTCCCGTTTCCTGCGGTTTGGCGTATTTCACCGAAAGCTCGTCGATGCCCGCCGAGTAGCGGCCCACAAGCGTTGCATGCATGCTGTCCGGGTAGGACTCACGGGGGCCAGCGCCGAACCACGACGCACCATCCACTGATCCGGGCAGGTCAAAGCGGACCCCCACCCTCGGCCAGATGATGTCCCACCCCGAGCTGGGAACAATGTCCAGACGGAGCCACAGCTCGCCGTCGGACAGCTGCCAGTTCTCCTCCACAGAGACCCAATGTGCGGCATCGGCTGCAGCGTAGCGGGTCCGGACGGAGACTCCCGATCCGCTGGCCGAGACCTTCTCCACCCTGGCCGTCAACCGGTCAAGACCGGCGGCACGCCAGATGCTCTCGGATGACGGTGCGGCAACACCGTCGCCGTTGTTGAGCCACGGATCGGCGAGGTCGTAGCTGCCCCGGCCGGCGCCGGCATCGTTATCGGTGGGAGCCCGCCACAATTCCAGGCGCGGCCCGGACACCGGCAGTCCGGCCAGCGAGACCAGCCGGCCGTCGTCAAAGACCCCGGGCCCTAGGGCAACCGTACCCGCCACTCCGTGGACGGCACGGTTGGCCGAAGACTGAGGGCGCGGGATGCTCAGACGAGGCGCAGCGTCTGAGAGTTGGAGCTGCGCAGCGGAGATCACGTGCCCGGCCTCGGCCCACGCTGTGTCCTTGCGAAGGACCGACTCCACAGTCAGCCAGCACTCTCCCGAGTCCATGGATGCGAACTCCGGCAACTCAATCAGCGCCGAATTCCCCGCGGGGAGGGGGACGCCGGCCGAGGTGACGACGTCGAGCTCACCGGACGCGGTCACCTCGCCGTCCACTTCGGTGCGCCAGCGAAGGACGACGTCGGACGCATCAGCGGTGTGCCGCAGGTTGGCAACGGAAACGGAACGGCGCGTGCCGCCGTCGTGCGTTTCCGTGCTGAAACCCAGGCGCAGGGGCGCGACGATCTGTTTGTACTCAAAGAGACCGGGGCTGGGCGTGGAGTCGGAGAGGACCATGCCGTCCATCACAAAGTTGCCGTCGTGGACCACTTCGCCGAAGTCCCCGCCGTAGGCAAAGAACTCGGTGCCGTTGGCGTCCGTGGTGCGGATACCGTGGTCCCGCCATTCCCAGACAAAGCCGCCATGCAGCCGCGGGTAGCGGTCCACCAGGTCCTCGTACTGGTCGATTGCGCCGGGTCCGTTGCCCATGGCATGGACGTATTCGCAGAGAATGAACGGTTTGGTGCGCTGGCGTGCGGACTCCGCCGCGGAACATCCCAGGAGCAGCGAGCCGGAATCGTCCCGGCCGATCGCTTCGGTTTCCGGCACGGAGGAGTACATCCGGGAATAGACGTCGGTATAAGCGCCGGTGTAGTCGCCTTCGTAGTGGACGGGGCGGCCAGTGTCCCGGGCATGCGTCCATGCGGACATCGCGGCCAGGTTGGAGCCGCTGCCCGACTCGTTGCCCAGGGACCACATGACGATCGAGGGGTGGTTCTTGTCCCGCTCCACGGTCCGTTCCATGCGGTCCAGGTACGCTTCACGCCACGCGGGATCATCGCTGGGGTTACCCACCCAGCCGTGCCGTTCAAAGCCGTGGGTTTCAAGATCGCATTCGAGGATCACCCAGAAGCCCATCTCGTCCGCGATGTCCAACAGGCGGGGATGCGGCGGGTAGTGGCTGGTGCGGATGGCGTTGACGTTGAACTTCTTCATCAAGGCAAGGTCCTGGCGGGCAAAGTCCTCGTCAAACACGCGGCCGCGGTCAGGGTGGGTCTCATGCCTGTTGACGCCATGGAACACCACGCGCTTGCCGTTCACCAGGAACCGGTCGCCCTCGATCTCCACGGTCCGGAATCCCAGGCGCAGCGAAATGGTTTCCCCATCGCTGGACACGGTGGCGTTGTAGAGGCGCGGAACCTCTGCGGACCAGGGCTCGACGGCGGCAATTGCCACCGGGGTGACGTCGGCAGGGGAGTTCCAGACGACGTCGACGTCCAGCTCGGGTACGGACAGCCGCACCGGGTAGGCGGCGTTGTCAGCCGTGATTTCGGGGTCGATGACGCCCGCGTTGTTGGCATAAGACGTGCGCAACCAGACGTCGTCGATGCCCTTCGCAGGGCGGGCCTGGAGGGTGACATCGCGGAAGATGCCCGGCATCCACCACTGGTCCTGGTCCTCCACGTAGCTGGACGCAGACCATTGATGGACCCGCACAGCCAGGACGTTCTGTCCGGGGCGTGCTGCCTCGGTGACGTCGAATTCCTGGGCGAGCCGGCTGCCGGTACCCACCCCGATCTCGCTGCCATTGAGCCACACCTTGTAACGGGATTCGATGCCGTCGAACCTCAGAACAAGGCGTTCGGTGTCCTTCCAGTCGGCGGGCAGTTCGAAGCTTCGGCGGTAATCCCCGGTGGGGTTCTCATCCGGGACATGGGGTGCATCGGTAGGGAAAGGAAACTGGACGTTGGTGTAGATGGGCCGTCCATAACGGTCATCGCCTTCCAGGACCCAGTGCGCGGGAACCGGGATCTGGTCCCAGGTGGAGTCATCCAGGGCTTCCTCGGCGACGCCTTCAGTGGGTTCGCCGGCGGGGAGGACACCTCGGCCGCCCGGGGTTCCGGGAGCCCCCGGGAGAAGCCGGAAACGCCACGTCCCGTTCAGGGAGATGGTGGGTGCGTCGGTGTGCAGCCAGGAACGGGCAGGGAGTCTCTTGCCGGATCCCGGACCGGTGTCAGTGATGTAGCTGGCGTCCAATGACGTGGTCATTACTTAACGGCTCCTTCTGTCAGTCCGCCGCGCCAGAAGCGCTGCAGGACAACCATGGCGATGCTGAGAGGAATGATGGAAAGCAGCACCCCGCCCGTGGTCAGTTCATAGAATTCGGGCAAACGGTCAACCTGGCTCAACCAGTTGTTCAGGCCCAGCGTGATGGGGTAAAGCTCGGAATCGGACAGCATGACCAAAGGCAGGAAGTAGTTGTTCCAGATGCCCACCAGTTGGAACAGGAACACGGTGACCAAGGCCGGCGTCAGTACCTTGAGCCCAATGGTGTGGAAGATGCGGAGCTCGCCCGCGCCGTCGATCCGTGCGGCCTCAATCAGCGAGGTATCCACTGTGGCTTGGGCGTAGATCCGGCAGAGGAACAGGCCGAAGGGTGAAACCAGGGAGGGCAGCAGGACGCTCCAGTACGTGTTGGCCAGGCCCATCTGGCTGAACAGCAGGAAGAGCGGCAGGGCAGTGGCAGTACCCGGAACCAGGACGCCGCCAAGGATGGTGCCGAACACCAGGTTGCGTCCCTTGAACTGGTACTTGGCCAAGGCATAGCCGCCTGCTGCGGCAAAGTATGTGGCCAGGAGCGCGCCGACACCTGCGTAGATGGCCGAGTTCAGGAACCAGCGGCCAAAAATGCCGTTGTCGTAGCTGACCACACGGCCGATGTTTTCCCACAGAGAGAAAGTGGGCGCGAACCAGAAGCCGTTGGTGGAGAAGAGGTCTTCCGTGGATTTCGTGGAGGCCACGAACACCCAATACACGGGAATCAGGAAGTACAAGGCCACCACCACCAAAAGTGCGGTGACAATGATGGTGGATGACCGCCGTCGTCCGGCCGAACGGTCCGGACCCGCCGATGTCTTGCTGCGGATGGCGGGAGTGGCGGGCTTCGTTGCTGTGGAGGTCATGAGGACTTCCTGTTCGTCAGTGCGAGGAAAGCGAAGGAAAGGGCGAAGGCGGCCACGGCGATGATGACCGACTGGGCTGCAGCGACGTTGTAGTCGTTGTAGGCGAACGCGGTGGTGTACGCGCTGAGATTGGGCGTGTATTGGCTGTCGATGGCCGGAGCAACGGTCTTGAGGACCTGCGCTTCAGCGAACAGTTGCAGCGTTCCGATGATGGAAAACACCGTGGTGAGCATCAGTGCGGGGCGGATCATGGGGAGTTGGATGCTCCGGGCAACACGCCACGTGGAAGCGCCGTCCACCTTGGCTGCCTCATAGAGTTCCACCGGGATGGCCTTGAGCTGCGCCACGATGATCAGCATGTTGTAGCCCGTGTAGCTCCACGTGACGATGTTGGCAATGGACCACAGGACGCTGTTGGCGCCCAGGAAATCGGGAGTCAAGCCAACGATCTTGGCTGCGTCAAACAGCGGGCTGAGCCCGGGCACGTACAGGAAGGACCAGAGGATGGTGGCGATGACGCCCGGTACACCGTAGGGGAGGAAGTAGGCGGCACGGAAGAAGCCAGGCCACTTTGCCGATGCTGACTCGAGCATGAGAGCCAACGCCGTGCACAGGACGATCATCACGGGAACCTGGACGATACCAAAGAGCAGCATTCGGCCAATGGACGCCACAAAGCTGCCGTCGGCCAGAGCCTGGGCGTAATTGCTGAAGCCGGCGAACTCACTGGTCACGCCGGCTTCACCGAAGAGCCCGCTGCGGGTCACCTTGGTAAAGCTGGACATGATGGCCACAACAATGGGCAGCAGGAAGGTGAGGACAAAGAGCCCCAGGAACGGAGCCAGCAGAAGCCAGGGGGCGCGTGCAGCAGCGCCGGCCCGCTTGCCCGGACGGTTTGGTGCCGTGGCGGCGGGGCGCTGCACTGTAGATGCGGTGCGGGTGGTGGTCATGCCGTTTCCTTCCGAATGCTGAGGCCCTTGTTCTTGAAAACGGTGATGATCTGCTGCTCGGAAGCTGCGATTGAATCGACCAATGAGGTACCGAAAGCCTTTTTGCGGAAGCCGTCGCTGAGGATGTTGAACGACTGCTGGGTCACCGGCCACCAGGACCAGTCCGGGTTCTGCTGTTGGGCGGCGGGAACAAAGACTTCCTCGTTATAGCGTTGGCCACCGAAGAACGCCGAGGGCTGCTGCCGATCCGTGCCAATAAAGTCGGGGTTGGGTGACCAGCCGATGCCGCTGTGCTTGATCTCGGCGTCGATTCCCTCTTTGGACGTGGTCAGCCACACCGCAAACTCGAGTGCTTCCTTGGGGTGTTTGCTGTTGGCCAACACCGCCGCCGTAGAGCCACCCAGGTAGCTGGAGCCAAAGCCGGTGTCGCCCCACGTGGGCATCGGCGCGACGCGCCACTTACCTTCGGAGCCACTGACGCCCTGCACCAAAGCATCGCCCCAGCTGCCGGTGATGGTGGAGGCAATGCCACCCTTGCCGGCGGCCGCAAACCAACCCGGGGAGAAGGCGCCGTACGCGGTGGTGACGAGGTCGTCGTCGATCGCTTTGTCGAAGAAACGCGCGGTGTTGAGCGTGGCGTCGTCGGTCATGTTGATGACCCAGCCATCCTCTTCCGGTCGCAGCCACTGGGCGCCGGCCTGCCCCGCGAAGGACGCGAAGGGAGAGGCATCGCTGATGGGGAAGCAGTCCAAGTAACTGTCCACGGAGCGAAGTTCGGCGGCTAAGGCAGCCCACTCGTCCCAGGTCTTCGGGGCGCTGCCCCCCACCTTGTCCAGGATGGCGGGCTGGTAGAACATGCCCATGGGGCCGGCGTCCTGGGGGATGCCGTAAACGCCCCCGGTGTAGCTGACTTGCTTCCACAGGGTGGGGTCGTACAAGTGTTCGTGTTCCTTGGCGCCATAGCGGTTCAGGTCAACCAGTCCGTTCACCAGCATGAACTCCGGGATGGACCGTAGTTCCACCTGAGCCAGGTCAGGTCCGCCGCCAGCGGCCAGGGCTGAGTACAGCTTCTGGTACCCGCCTGCGTTGCCGCCCGGGATCCACACCACATCCACTTGGATGTTGGGATTGGACGCATTCCAGACATCAGCGACGTTTTGGAAGTCCTTAAGCCAAGCCCAGTAGGTCAGCCGCACGGGCTCCCCGGCGGCGGGGATGGTTGGTGCGGCGTTGACGGACTGCGTTCCTGGAGTAGCGCACCCGCTCAGCAAGCCCATGGCTGCTGTTCCCAGGCCTGCGCCCAGGAGTTGTCTTCGCGTGAATCGGGTCACGAGCCTTCACCTCTTCGTGTCAGGTTGACGATGACGTGGCTGGGAATTCCTTCAGTCCGCCGCGGCAAGTGTGACTACGGTAACAGAAAATTCGAGTAGTCACTCGAATTTCATTTTTGAGTCGAAACACACATGTACACTGGCTAGCCATGACCACAAAGGACGTGGGCCGAGCAGCGCGGCGGGGCCCCTACGCAAAATCCGAAGAACGGCGCCGGACCATTCTTGATGCCGCCCATGAGGTGTTCGCTGCCCACGGCTACCGGGGCGGGTCACTGCAGGACGTTGCCGACCGGGTGGGGCTGAGCCAAACCAGCCTGCTGCACTATTTCCCGTCCAAGCGTGATCTCCTGATGGCAGTCCTGGAGCGACGCGACGAAATCACCGGCGATGCCTTCCCTGATGACATGGAAGAGGGCCTGGTCGATTCAGTACTCCGGACGGCGCTGTTCAACGAGAACATTCCGGGCCTGGTTGAGCTGTACACCATTCTGTGCGCGGAGTCCGTTACCGATTCGCATCCAGGGCGCGTTTACTTCACCGAGCGCTTCGATCGGCTGAGGAAAAGCTATGCACGGCGCTTCGCCGAGCTGGCTGCAGAAGGCAGGTTGAGGGCCGGCGTCGATCCTGATGAAGCTGCAATGTCCTTGGTTGCACTGTGGGACGGGCTCCAAACACAGTGGCTGCTGGCCCCCGACGACGTAGACGTGGTCAAGGGGCTCCGCGGCTACTTCAATCTGCTGGTCCTCCCCGAACCCAAACCCAACCCCAACCCCGAACCCAACTGAGTCGCAGTAGTGCGCGTTATGAGGCCGGCTCAAAACGCGCTCTACTGCGACTCAGTTGGGTGCGCTAGCCACGGAAAGCTCCGATGCCCGTGATGTGCTGACCCAGGATCAGGGTGTGGACCTCATCAGTTCCCTCATAGGTCCGCACCGACTCCAGGTTGTTGGCGTGCCGAAGCGGTGAGTAGTCCAAGGTGACGCCGTTGCCGCCCAGGATCGTCCGAGCCTCCCGGGCGATCTTGATGGCCTCGCGGACGTTATTCAGCTTGCCCAAAGAAATCTGCTGGGGCTGAAGATGGCCGGTGTCCTTCAAGCGGCCCAAATGAAGGGCCAGCATGGTGCCCTTCTGGATTTCCACCAGCATGTTCACAAGTTTCTCCTGCGTCAGCTGGTAGCCCGCCAGCGGCCGACCAAACTGGAGGCGATTGCCGGCATAATCCAACGCAGCTTCGTAGCAGTCCCGGGCCGCTCCCATGGCACCCCATGCGATCCCGTATCGCGCCTCATTCAGGCATGAAAATGGTCCCCGAAGTCCCGAGGCACCCGGGAGGATGGCTTCAGGACCCAGCCTCACGCCGTCGAACTTTACATCGCACTGAATGGAAGCGCGCATGGAGAGCTTCGGCTCAATCGGCGTAGCGCTCACACCGGAGGTCCCGGCGGGAACCAGGAACCCTCGGATGCCGTCTTCAGTGTTCGCCCATACCACCATGACGTCTGCAATGGTCGCGAGGCCGATCCAGCGTTTGGCACCATCCAGGACCCAACCGTCGGCTGTTTGGCGGGCAAAAGTTGTCATGGATGACGGATCAGACCCCGCCGTCGGCTCGGTCAGCGCGAAACAGCCGATCAGCTCCCCGGCGGCCATTCGAGGAAGCCATTGCTCTTTCTGTTCCTCCGAGCCCCACTTATGGATGGCCGTCATGGCAAGGGAGCCCTGGACCGAGACGAACGTGCGGATCCCCGAATCGCCGGCCTCAAGTTCCATCGCGGCGAGGCCATATTCGACGGCGGTCCGGCCGGGGCAGCCGTAACCGTCCAGGTGCATTCCCAGAACACCGAGCTCACCCAGCTCCGTTGCGATCCCGCGGGGGAAATGAGCGTCCTCGTACCAGCGTGCGATGTTGGGGCGGATCCGCTGTGCGGTGAAGTCGCGGACCCGCTCGCGGAGGGCCAGCTCGTCTGCCGTCAGCAGGGAATCGAGGGCAAGGATGTCGGAGGTGTTCGTCGTTGAATCGCTCATTCCAGCATCTTAAGCGGCCAACGCTGCGTTCCTCCCCGGTTAGTTCCCCGGTTCACCGAAAGAAGGGCCGGAAACGCCCGTGTCGCAGGGTGTTTCCGGCCCTTTCGGGAGACTAACTGGGGAGGAACGCAGCCTACTCGCCGCGGACCACACCCACCTCGGCGCGCTCACCGGTGAAGTAACCCCGGGTGGAGGGTGCGAAGCGGCAGACGACCGCCAACACAACGCCTAGGGCCAACAACAGTACGCCGCTGACGAACGCCCCGCCGATGCCGAAGATCTGCGTGTCGCCGTAGGCCGGGTCCCACATCTGCACTGCGGAGATGAAGAAAGCCGCAGCAAGGGATAGTGCACCAAGGAACGGCAGGATGCCGCGGAACCACAGGTTCCTGGCCGAATCCCGGAGCGTGGAGCGGAAGAACCATACACAGGAGAAACCAGTCAGCGAATAGTAAAACGCAATGAACAAACTGATAGCACTGATGGAGTCCGAGAGCAGGTTTTCACTCAGGAAGCTCATGGCAACGTAGTACACCACAGCCACCGCACCCATCACCTGAGTGGAGAAGCCCGGAGTCATGAAGCGCTCGTGGACCTTGCCGAACCGGGGAGGAAGCGCGCCGTGGACACCCATGGACAGGGTTCCGCGGGCGGTGGGCAGGATGGTGGTCTGCGTGGAGGACAGGACTGAGGCAAGCACAGCCACAATGATCAGCCAGCCCCAAGGACCCAGCACAACGTCTTTCATGGCCAGGAAGACGTCGTCCTGGTTTGCCTCGTTGCCCAGTCCGATGCCGTCGGTACCGATCGTGGCGTACATCATCACCAGGAGGGCCACGGAAACGTAAATCGCCAGAAGGACTGTGGCGGAGAGAACGGCGCCACGGCCGGGGGTCTTGGCAGGGTTTTCCGTCTCCTCATTCAGCGCCAGGCACGTGTCCCAGCCCCAATAAATGAACAAAGCCAGCAGGACACCATGAACCACGGCGCCGGGATCTGCAAAGGCGCCGGCAGGATTGAACCACTCAAAGTCGAAGGCCTGCCCTTCAGGCGCACCGCCTGCGATCCGGAAAACAATGGCCACCGCAAAGATGCCCAGCGAAATGTACTGAATGTAGGTCAGGGTGCGCTGTACATGCTCGCCCAAACGGATGCCGCGGTGGTTCACGTACGTCATGAACACAATGAACAGCACACCGGTGGCAGTGACCAGCCAGGTGTTATCGGCCAGTGAACCGTCGCCGATCAGCAGCCACACGTACTTGCCCGCGATTTGCGCCAGGTTGGCCAGCACCACCACACCTGCCAGGGCCACGCCCCAGCCGCCCATCCAGCCAGCCCACGGACCGAAGGCTTTGCGGGCCCAGAAGAACGTAGTACCGCAATCCGGCATGGCGCTGTTGAGCTCACGGAAAGCGTAGGCAATGAACAGCACGGGGATGAAGCCGAGGATCAGGATCAGGGGAGTGTAGTTGCCGTTGACTGCAACAATGAGTCCCAGCGTTGCCGCAAGCGAGTAGACGGGCGCGGTGGATGCAAGGCCCAGCATGACGGAGTCGCCCAGGTCCAGGATTCCGGCGTGGAGGCCTTTGGAAGGTACGACGGCGGTGCGGTCGCCGCCCGCTGAGCCGCCACCCGGCGTCGAGGTTTCTGTGCTCATAGTGCAGCTCCGTAGGCAGTAGCAGGGGGCGCGATGGGCGCCGGGGCGTCAATGGTATTGGGGACAAAGCGGCAGAAATAGTCCGTGATGGGTCCGTCTGATTCGCGGATTCCGCAGCCCACGGATTCGCCATCCACTACCCACAGGCCCAGGACAGGATGGTTGCCGTCGAAGTCGGGGAGGGAGTGGTACTGCTGGAAACACCAGCCTTCGCGACCATAACCACCTGGCTGTTGGATTTCGATGCCGGGGGCGTGAATGCGAATGTTATCGCCCTCGCGTCCATGCAGCGGCTTGGCCACCCATTCCTTGAGAGGACCGGGATCGCCGAGGTAGGCAGGCAGCAGGTTCTCATGATTGGGGTAGAGGTGCCACAGCGCAGCCAGCAGGGCTTTGTTGGACATCAGCATCTTCCACGCCGGCTCAACCCAGCGCGGGTTGTGGGCGCGCTGAAGGAGACGGTGTCCGAAGGGTTCCTTCATCATCAGTTCCCACGGGTACAGCTTGAACATGGTGCTGATCATGAAGTTGTCCAGGTCCACGAACCGGTTCAGGTTGGGGTCCCAGCCAATATCGGACATATTGATCCCGATGGTGGTCCAGCCGCCCTGGCTTGCAACATCCCGCATGTACGCCGCCGTCATCCAGTCCTCGCCGGATTCCTCCGCCTCGGAGTGGGCAACATGCAAGGTGCTCATGCCGGTGCGGAACTGCAGCTTCTTCCACTGACGGATCAGGGCCTCATGGATTCCGTTCCACTGGTCCTTCTCCGGGAAGACGTCCTGCAGCCAGAACCACTGAGCCACGGAAGCCTCGATCAGCCCGGTAGGGGTATCGGCGTTGTACTCCAGCATCTTGGCCGGACCACCCTTGCCGTCATAGATGAAGTCGAAGCGACCGTAAATATCCATGTCGCCGGCCTGCAGCGACTCCCCGGCCAATTCCAGAGCCTGCCGCCCGATGCCGATATCGCCCATGGCCCCGGTGGCGAGGTACTTCGCCGCCTCCAAGCACATGATGTGCATGTCCTCGGCGGTTTTCTCGAGGTTTTCCACCTCGTCTTCGGTGAATTCGTAATAGGCCGATTCGTTCCAGTACTCGATGTTCCGGCCATCGGGCATGGTGGTAGTGGAAAATACCAGGCCCTGTTCTTCGATCTTCTGCTTCCAGTCCGGCCTGGGCTCGGAGGGGAGTCGACGCACGCCTAGCCCCCCGAGCTTCCGCCGCTTTTGGAGCTGCTGCCAAAGCCGCCGCGGCTGACCGTGCCGCCCTTGGTGCTGTACCCCTTGGAAGCCTTGGCGTCCGTGGGCACATTCTTGGTGTAGCTCGGGTAGGAGCTGCGGTTTTGGCCCACGGCAGGCACGCTGGCCCCGCGGGAATAGAAGTACCAGGCGTAGACCCCTGAACTGCGGCCCGCCGAACTGCTGTTGTCGCACTGGTTGTCATCAACGCGCTCGCCGGTTTCCTCATTGAAACAGACCTGCGCGTAGTCAGCTTCCTCCTTGTTGCTGGCCACAATCGCAGTGATGGTTCCGGCCAGGAGGGCAGTCACACCCAGACCCACCACCAGGGTGCGGCGATGCGAGCGCTTCTTCTTCTTGGCCGCCTCCGCCTCACCGCGCTCGCGTTCTTTAGCGAAGGGGTCAACCACGGGGAGGGGTTGGCCGGGCTTGGGTGCTCCAGCCCCAGGCTGGGGTGCCCCGGCGGGCTTTTTCCTGCGCTTGCCGGTGCTGCCCTGCGCCGGTTCTTTCTCGACGGGCGTGAACAGCTCAGGGTGGAGCTCGGGCTTGGGTACCTGCCACGGAGGAGGCTTGGGCGGATTGTTGCCCGCCGCAAAGTCGCCGTTGTTGTCCCTGCTGCCGCCGTTGTTGCCGGCTGCGTCAGGGCTGTCATTCGGGCCCATGTATATCCCCCTGGATAGACCGTTGAAGTGTCCGGCGCCACGCCGGACCAGAATACTCAGAGCAAGCCTAGTCCCTGTGCGCCGCGCAGGCACGGGTGACGGCCGTGAATGGGGATAAGTCCCCATGTTTGGAAGCATGTAAGGATGTAGCCATGGCGGGACCTGAAGCAAACAGCAACGGCGACGACGGCGTGCTGCTGCGGCTCCCGCCGATCCTCGGCATCGGCACCGCCCGGGTGATCACGGGCCTGGTGTTGGCTGTTGTGTTGCCGCCAGGCATTGAACTCATGGTCACGGTCCTCGGATTCCGCAACTTCGCGATCATCATGCTGTTGCAACTGGCAGTAGCTGTTGCGGTGGCGGCCATTGGTGGTTTGTGGCCGGCTGTGGTGGCCGCGGTGCTGGGCAGCTTCCTCCTTAACTACTTCTCCGCGGACCCGGTGGGGTCCCTCTCCATCGCCGATCCCACCACCTTGTTTACGTTGGTGGTTTTCCTTGCGGTGGCCTGTGGGGTTGCCCTCGCGGTGGGCCTTGCCAGCCGCAGGGCGCAGGAGGCAGCCCGCTCAGGTGCAGAGGCTACGGCCTTGAGCGAGCTGGCCCTACGCATCCTGAGCTCTGATGGGAGCCTGGAGTCCTTCCTTGAGAAAGTCCGCAGCAACCTGGGAATGGAAGCGGTGACGCTACTGGGTTCATCGCAGCAGGGCGCGTCAGCCGGTTCGACGCCGGAGTGGCGGGTCCTGGCGGGTGCCGGCCCGAACCCGCCGGTGACCCATGCCGCCGCAGACCATGCCGCCGTCGTCGATCCCCATTACACGTTGCTGCTGCGCGGCGGACCGTTGTCAGCCCACCAGCAACGGATGCTGGCCGCCTTCGGGGCTTTTGTTGTGGCTGTCCGGGATCGGCAACAGTTGGTGAAAAGCCGGAGGGACAACGTGAGGTTGGCTGAAGGCAACAAGATGCGCACCTCCATCCTGCGAGCCGTCTCCCATGACCTCCGGACTCCTTTGGCCGGGATTAAGCTCGCTGTCAGCAGCCTGCGCCAGGACGACGTGACATTTCCTCCCGACGTGGAACGGGAGCTGCTGGAGACCATCGAAGAGTACGCCGACCGCTTGGACCATTTGGTGGACAACCTCCTGGACATGTCGCGCATTACGGCGGACGCGGTCAATCCGCTGCTGACGGGCATTGTGTGGGCTGAGGTGTTGCCGCAGGCGCTAAGGGGGGTCCCCAGGGAGCGGCTGCGCAATGAATTGCCGCCCAATCTTCCCCCTGTGCAGGCCGACGCCGGCATGCTTGAACGGGTGGTGGCCAACATTGTGGAGAATGCCATGAAGTATGCGCCGGAGTCCGATGTGGTCCTGACGGCGCGTGCCGGAGAGGGCATCACCCTGGGGGACTGGCCCGCCAGCGAACTGAGAATCATCGATCACGGCGGGGGAGTGGGGCATAAGGAAGTGGTGGATATATTCCAGCCGTTTCAACGCTTTGGTGATTCCCCATCGCAGTCGCCTGCAGGCGGGATCAGCGCCGGTGGCGGGATCGGATTGGGCCTGGCCGTGGCGAAGGGCTTCAGTGAAGCCATGGGCGGCAGGCTTGCTGCGGAGCCGACGCCGGGCGGTGGCCTGACCATGGTGGTCACGTTGCCGCTGTGGACCGGGGGTGCGCAATGACGCTGGTGCTCATTGTTGAGGATGAAGCCCGTATTGCCCGCGCCATGCAGGTGACCCTCCAAGCGCATGGCTATCAGGCGCTGACCGTCGGCACCGGTGCCGAGGCCTTGCAGGCTGCGGCCAAGCAACCAGTGGAGATTGTGGTGCTGGACCTCGGGTTGCCGGACATGGACGGAGTGGAGATCATTCGTCGCATTCGCGGGTGGAGCAGCATGCCAATCATTGTGCTGTCCGCGCGGCACGCCTCTGAGGACAAGGTAGAAGCGCTCGACGCCGGTGCGGACGACTACGTGACCAAGCCCTTCGGTTTGGATGAGCTGCTTGCGCGGCTTCGGGTCGCCTCGCGCCGGGTTGTTACCGAACATGAGGAACCAACACTGGCCACCACGGACTTTATGGTGGACCTGGCTGGCAAGAAGATCATCAAGGATGACGCGGAAGTGCGCCTGACACCCACGGAGTGGAACATCCTGGAGCTGCTGGTCCGTAATAAGGGGAAGCTGGTGAGCCAGCAGCAGATCCTCACCCAGGTGTGGGGGCAGGCGTATGCGAAGGAAACGCAGTATTTGCGCGTATATATTGCCCAGCTTCGGCGGAAGTTGGAGCGGGATCCTGCCGAACCAAGGCACCTTCACACGGAAGCGGGCATGGGCTACCGTTTCGATCCTTAATCCTGGCCCCTTGCGTCCGTACACTGTTGTCCATGAACACCGCATCCCTCCTTGCCGTCTGCCGTGTGCACCAGTTGCTGCCCGACCCCGAGGGGAGCGTGGGCGTCACCGGCATGGACAAGCGCCCCGTGGAGGGGCCGGTTAAGGTCCACAGACTCGGACTGCATGGCGATGTGCAGGCAAACCGGGTTGATCACGGCGGGGAGGACCAGGCTCTGTACGCGTATTCGCAGGCTGATGCTGACTATTGGTCAGGTGAGCTGCAGCGGGAGATGCCAGCCGGAATTTTCGGCGAGAACCTGCGCGTCACCGGCATCGAAACCACCGGGGCTGTCATTGGCGAACGTTGGAAGATCGGTTTGGATGTGGAGCTGGAAGTCACCTCACCACGGGTTCCGTGCGCCACCTTCCAACGGGTGATCGGCGAGCCGCAATGGGTGAAGCGTTTCACGCAGGCCGGCCGGGTTGGCACCTACCTTCGGGTGATCAAGACAGGCACCATTTCCGCGGGGGATCACATCCACCGCACTTTCGTCCCCCGGCACGGAATTACCGTGGGTCAGTGGTTTAGTGAGCCCACTCCGGAACTGGTCCAGATCCTGCTCGATGCCGATGCCGACGGCGAGATCCGGTTGCAGGAGGACTACCACCCCGTCTTCGAAAAGGTCCTGCGCAGAAACGGACTCTAGGTCCCCACCGTGTGGCCGTAGATCCGGGTGTGAACAAGCTCACCCCGCCCTTGTGCTCCCTCGGGTCGCGCTGATGGGCCTGCGTGCCCTACACTTGAAATATCCCCCACTCCGGAAATCCCTTTATCCTGCCCAATTCTTGAGGCAGGACTGGTAAGTGTTGGGGCCCGCAAATGTGTGTGGGCATTTTCATAGGGAGAGCCGGCTAAAGAAAACGCTGTACAGACTGCTGGGATAGCAGCCAAGAGATGCAGCGGGAAGTCCTGCCATGGGATTGCGATAGCGCCGGACTTCTTGCGACAAACAGGGCACCTTTCCTGTTTCTCGCGACGAGTAATGCGGCCAAGCCCAACCGGGCCGCGCCGACTGCCCTATGGATGAGGAATTTCCCCCTATGACCGAAAATCTCAACGAAAACTTCGACGCCCAGACCGCCGAGTCCGCTGCTGTAGCTGAGACCTCCGCACCCGCCGAAGCTGAAGCACCGGCTGCTGCCGCTGCCCCCGTCGAGACTCCTGCAGCTGAGACTGCAGCCCCCGCCTTCACCGAAGCTCCTGCCCCCAAGGCAGAGGACGAGGACGAAGAAGGCGTCAAGTTCGTCGATCTTGGCATCGATGGACGCGTCCTGGCCGCCCTGCAGGATGTCGGCTATGAGAAGCCGTCCCCCATCCAGGCAGCCACCATTCCGTTGCTGCTCGAAGGCCGCGACGTCGTAGGCCTCGCCCAGACCGGTACCGGCAAGACCGCGGCATTCGCCGTTCCTGCCCTGTCCCGCCTGGCTGAACTCCACGACCTCAACGGCCCGTCCCGCAAGACCCAGGCGCTTGTCCTGGCTCCGACGCGTGAACTGGCCCTCCAGGTTGCTGAGGCATTCACTTCCTACGCCAAGCACATTGACGATTTCACCGTCCTCCCGGTGTACGGTGGCTCCGCTTACGGCCCACAGCTGGCCGGCCTGCGCCGCGGTGCACAGGTAGTTGTCGGCACCCCCGGCCGCGTGATTGACCACATCGCCAAGGGTTCATTGGACCTCTCCGAGCTCCAGTACCTGGTGCTGGACGAAGCTGACGAGATGCTGCGCATGGGCTTTGCCGATGACGTTGAGCAGATCTTCCAGCAGACCCCTGATACCCGTCAGGTTGCGTTGTTCTCCGCCACCATGCCGGGCCAGATCCGCCGCATGTCCAAGCAGTACCTGAACAACCCGGCTGAGATCTCGGTGAAGTCCAAGACCACCACCGGTGCCAACACCAAGCAGCGCTACCTGCAGGTCATGGGCCCGCACAAGCTGGACGCCCTGACCCGCATCCTCGAAGTTGAAGAGTTCGACGGCGTTATCGCCTTCGTGCGCACCAAGATGGCTACCGAGGACCTCGCCGACAAGTTGAAGTCCCGCGGTTTCCAGGCTGCCGCCATCAACGGCGACATCCCGCAGCAGCAGCGCGAACGCACTGTTGACGCGCTGAAGGAAGGCCGCATTGACATCCTGGTTGCTACCGACGTCGCCGCCCGTGGCCTTGACGTTGAGCGCATCAGCCACGTGATCAACTACGACATCCCTCACGATACCGAGTCCTACGTGCACCGCATCGGCCGCACGGGCCGTGCGGGTCGTTCGGGTGACGCTATCCTCTTCATGACGCCGCGTGAGAAGTACTTGCTGCGTTCCATCGAAAAGGCGACGCGTCAGCCGGTTGAGCAGATGCACCTTCCTACTGCCGAGACTGTGAACACCCTGCGTCTGGGCAAGTTCGCAGAGCGCATTACGGAGACCCTCGCATCCGAAGACGTTGCCGCGTTCCGCGACCTCATCTCCTCCTACGAGGAAGAGCACAACGTTCCGGCCTCTGAGATCGCCGCAGCCCTGGCCGTCATGGCGCAGGGTGGACAGCCTCTGCTGGTGAAGGAACTGCCTGCAGCTCCCGAGTACCAGAAGCGTGAGCGCTCCAAGGATGGCTTCGGCTCACGTGGGCCGACCCGCGCGCTGACCGAGGGCAACGCCACCTACCGTATCTCCGTGGGACGCCGCCAGCGTGTCATGCCGGGTTCGATCGTAGGCGCCATTGCCAACGAAGGCGGCATCTCCTCCGCACAGATCGGCGGCATCGATATCCGCTCGGACCACTCCTTGGTGGAGCTCCCGGCAGACCTGAGCGCCGATCAGTTGCGTGCATTGTCCCGCACCCGCATCGGTGGTGAGCTGATCAACCTCGAGCTGGATAACGGCCGCAGGCCCAACAGCGAGCGCGGCGGCTACTCCGGTGGCGGCGCTGGCGGACGCGGTGGCTACGGCGACCGCGAAAACCGCGGTGGCGGAAACTTCAAGGGTTCCGGCGGCTTCAAGAAGGACTTCCGTAAGTCCGACGGCGAGCGTACCTCCGCTGACCGCGGTGGCCGCTCCTACAGCGACCGCTCCGAGCGGACCGCAGGCAGCTTCGGCGACCGCGATCGCGGCCAGGCCAGCGGATCCCGCTTCGGCGGCCACGGTGATGGTGCACGCAAGCCCCGCAGTGGCGGCGAAGGCGGACACCGCGATTTCAACCGCAAGGGCAAGTGGTAAACACTTTCGCAAGTGGTAAACACTAAGTAGTTCCCGTCAGGGGGTCGGCTATCGAGCCGGCCCCCTGACGTGTTTAACGCTTACCTCCGGGTCCTGGTGGCTGCGCGCCGGTGTGCGGCGGGAATTTCCCATGAGGCGGGTTCCGTGCGGCCGCGGACGCTGCAGCAGCGCAGGAGGCCGCTACGGGGGCCGGACAGCCAGGTCCAGTGGCGCCGCGGGCCACTGAGGTTGTGGTGGAGCAGGGTGACACCATGAACGGGATCGCCGCGCTGTATGGGTGGACCTTGGTTCCCTGATTGCCGCCATCGCGGATACGGTGCCAAATCCGGACCGGATCTACCCTGGACAGGTGCTCCGGTTGCCCTGAAGCTTGCCTGTTTGAAGCCGAAAATAGATCAAGGATTGAGCGTCTTCGCAAATTGTGTCGGCGCTGTCTTTTCGCGTTTTTTCGCCGATTTGTAGCTTCCGAAAACGTCCGGTAGAGTATTTACTCGTTGCCCCCCTAGCTCAGTGGTAGAGCGCGTTCTTGGTAAGAACGAGGTCACCGGATCGATTCCGGTGGGGGGCTCTGGATGAGGGCCTGTGTCAAGGCGGTTTTGACCGGCTTGACACAGGTTTTTCTCATTCGTGGCGGTGTAGCTCAGTTGGTTAGAGCGCACGACTCATAATCGTGAGGTCGGGAGATCGAGCCTCCCCACCGCTACAGAGCAAGACCCCGCAGCTTCTGCCTGCGGGGTCTTTTTTCGTTGAGTGGGACAGAATGGTTTCATGAGCCGAATCGCAATCATTGGTGGCCACGGGAAAGTGGCCCTGCATCTGTCCCGCATTCTTAGTGGCGAAGGTCACGACGTCACATCCTTCATCCGAAATCCCGACCATGTGGCAGATGTCACGGAGACCGGTGCCTCGGCTGAGGTGCTGGATGTGGAGAACTCGACGACGGCGGAACTCGCCCAGGCGCTCAAGGGCCACGATGCCGTGGTCTGGTCGGCAGGAGCCGGTGGAGGGAATCCTGACAGGACCTATGCCGTGGATCGGGACGCAGCCATCAGGTCGATGGACGCCGCCGCAGAGGCGGGGGTTAAACGGTATGTGATGGTTTCTTATATTGGTGCTGCCAAGGACCACGGTGTGCCCGCCGACAACCCGTTCTTTGCCTATGCCGAGGCCAAAGCGGCGGCCGACGATTACCTGCGGGCTACCGAGTTGGACTGGACCGTCCTGGGCCCTGGAACCCTGACCGACGAGCCGGCCACGGGTCAGATCCAGACTGACCCGGAGAACCCCGGTAGCGGCACGGAGACCTCACGGGCCAATGTTGCCTTGGTCACTGCGGCGGTGCTGGAGTTGCCGGGCACCATCCACCGGACCATCGCCTTTAAGGACGGATCCAAGGACGTGGTGGATGCCCTCACGGAGGACTGATCCTGCACTGGAGACGCGGACCACGCACAGGGTGAGCCTGCGCACCGGGATATGTTGGTAGGGACCTTTTTCGGCTTCGCCCGGGGAAGGGCCTTACAACCTCTGGGGAAGCAGGAACATGGATCAGTTGGCGCTCATTGTCGGGTTGCTGCTCGCGACGGTGGTGGCAGTGGGCTTGGGGGACAGGCTTCGGCTTCCGTACCCGGTGTTGATGTTGCTCCTGGCCGTTGGGCTGACCTTCATACCGGGCTTTCCCGAGTTTGAGATTTCGCCGGAACTGATCCTGCCGATCTTCCTTCCGCCCTTGTTGTTCGCGACCGCGCAAAAGAGCTCCTGGGCGGTTTTTCGCGTACGCTGGCGGACACTGCTGCTGTTGGCCGTGGCCCTGGTGGTGGTCTCCACTGCAGTAGTGGCTGGTGCTGCCTGGCTGATGATCCCGGGTATCGGCATTCCGGCGGCAATTGCGCTGGGTGCCATGGTGGCCCCTCCGGACCCCGTTGCGGTGGAATCCGTGGCGGGTCGTGTGCACATGCCGCGACGGCTCATCACTGTCCTCCAGAGCGAAGGACTCTTCAACGACGCCGCGGCAATCGTGATCTTCCAGGCAGCGGTTGCGGCAACCATGTCCGGCAAGGAAGTTGGCCCCCAGGTCATTCCCCAGTTTGTCATTGGCGCCGCACTGGCCGTGGTGATTGGCGTCGCGATGGGTTGGCTGACCAAGTTCATCACTACGTTGGTGACGTCCATGGTTGCCCGCAGTGCCGTGACCCTGGTTGTTCCCTTCGCCGCCTACATCCTCGCGGAGGAGCTGCACGCCTCAGGTGTGGTGGCCGTCGTCGTCACCGCCTTGGAACTGCAGCGCCATACGCGGCCTCAGGATGCCGCCGAACGCATCACGCGGACCGCCTTCTGGGACGTGGTGGAGCTGCTGGCAACCGGGCTGGCTTTTGGGCTGGTGGGGCTGGAAATCCGTCACGTCATCCGCGATGAAGGCACGGCTATCTTTGGCATGATCGGCATGGCGGTGGTGATCTGCGTCCTGGTGTTTGTGGTGCGCTTCCTGTGGTTGGGTCTACTCGCCCTCACCGCTCGAAAACGCCGAAACCTGTTGCAGCCAACCTCGCCCAAGGAAGTGTTGATCCTGACATGGTGCGGCATGCGCGGCCTCGCCACCCTGGCGCTGGCCCTGGCACTCCCCATGACGTTGCCGGACGGCAGCGACTTCCCGGCCCGCCACGAGATCCTGGTGATCGCCTGCGCGGTGCTCCTAGCCACCCTGGTCCTGCCCGGGCTCACGCTGCCGTGGCTCATGCGGGTCCTGGATGCGACCGAGGACGGATCACACGAACAGGACGCCGCGAAGGTCCTGGCTAAGCGTGCACAGTCTGCCGCCGTGGCCGCTCTGAAGGACCACGACCTCATGAAGGAACTCCCGGCCGAGAAGGTGACCTTGGTGAAGGAGAAGATGCGCCGCCTTCACGCTGAGCTGTTGGACGGCACATTGCAGAACGAGTCCGTCGCCGAGAAGCGTAAGCGTGGACGGGAACTCTCCATTGCCGTGCAAACCATCGCCCTGGACGCAGCCCGCCAGGAAGTGGTGGCGGCCCGCAATGAGCCAGGCACCGATCCGGAAGTCGCTGACAGGGTCCTCCGGCAACTGGACCTGCGGACCATGTCCATGCCGGATTAGGATCGACACCGGACGGGGCTCAGCGAATCAACTGGCCGTCACTTGCTGTGACAGTGAGGCCGGGTAAAGATCCAGTGCGTGTTCCTCGACGTAGTCCAGTGCGTGCCGGATTGCGCCGAGGGAGACAATGCCGTCCCCGAGGGGCGAGGTTGCCAGGCGCGGGGGAGTGAAGGTGAACTCTGTCATCTTTTCCTCTATGCCCGGAATCAGTGTGTGGGCCGAGGCCGCCACGGCCCCGGCTATGACCACCAGGTCCGGGTTCACCAACGTACTGACTGAACCGATGACCCGGGCCATGCGTTCGGACAGGCGGTCCAGCACGGTTCGCGCGGCGTTATCGCCCTCTGCTGCGGCTTCGAAGACCATCTCGGCGCTTAGGGATTCGGGATGGCCGCCACAGAGAGTGTGCAGCGAGGTCGTGGCGCTGGCTTCCATGGCTTCGCGGCCCCACCGTGCAGCGTAGTGGGCAATTCCGTAGGTGTCTCCCACGCCTTCCACGGTGTCCAGGTAGCCCAGTTCACCGAAGCCTCCGAGCTGGCCGCGGAGCAGGCGTCCGGATTCAAGGATGCCCGAGCCCAGGCGGTCACCGGCCAACATGACTACGAGGTTGTCCACTCCTTGCGCGGTGCCCTGCCACCGTTCGGCCAAGGCGGCCAGGTTGGCGTCATTTTCCAGGAGGACATGCCAGCCGTGCCGCTCAGCGACGATCCTGCGGACGTCGAAGGACCTCCAGAATTCCTGGACGGTGAGGACTTCGCCGTCGCGGCTGACCGGTGCAGCAACCCCCACGGCGACCGCCAGCACGGAATCCGCAGTGACTCCTGCCTGCTTCAGGGCGTCTGCGGCAATGCGGTCCAGCACGTCGGCGCGTTCATCGGCAGAGAGGTTGAAGGCACGGAAGGGCATGGTGACCCTGGACAGGGATGCCCCTGCCATGTTCGCCACGATTGCCGTGATCTTGGTGGCGCCGATGTCGATGCCGATGACGCTGGCCGCGTCGTCGTCGAACACGAAGCGGCGGGCCGGGCGTCCCTTGACGTAGTCCCCGGTACCCCGCTGGTTCTCCAACTCCCGGAGCCAACCGAGCCGGACCAGTTCATCGCAGATCGATATGACGGTGGCGCGCGAGAGTCCGGTGGAGTCCATCAACTCGGTTCCGGTGAGGACACCGGCGCCGCGCATGGCCTTGAGCATTGCGCTGGCGTTGACCCGGCGTACCAGTTGGGTTGACGGTGCAGTCCCGCTCAGCATGGGGTACTCCAAACTCTTGGGCGTCCATCGGGAGCGATGGAACGATCTCTCTAAATTTAGTACATAAATTTAGATTGTGACGCAATTCCGCCCAAAAGCTTGACCCTGTGGTGCACGTCACTCAGACTAGTGATAGGTCATAAATTTATCTCCTATCTAAACTCGGGCTGGTCAGTAGCGATCTCCCGGGCACGGCGGCCACAGCGGTCCGCACGACGAAAGGACCACGGAGTCTGTGAAACCTACGCGTAAGAAGCGCCTTGCGGCGATGACCCTCGGACTGGCCCTATTGGCCGGTCTCCTCTCCGGTTGCACGGGGGAATCGGGCAAGGAAACCATCCGCTTCACGTTCAGCAAGCGCGAAGCCATTGGCTTCATGACCAAGCTGGTTGCCGACTACAACGCCTCCCAGAACGACACCGAGGTTGTCCTGGACACCTCGGGGGTGGATGTGGTGTCCGCGAGCTTCGTCCGGGGAAATCCGCCGGACATCGCCTTGGCGAACTACAACATGGAAACCTCACGCTTTGTCCAGCGGGGCGCCTTGAGCGATCTCTCCGGTACGGCAGCCGCGTCAAAGATCCGGGAAGATCTCCAGCCGTTGATGGACCAATACGGGACCTATCCGGACCGCACCAGCGCGCTGCCGTACTCGATCATGGCCTCCTCGGTCATCTACAACAAGGAAATCTTCGCGGCCAACAACATCAAGGTGCCCACCACCTGGAGTGAGTTGACCGCAGCATGCGAGCAACTCAAAGCCGCTGGAGTGACGCCGTTCTACGCCACGTGGAAGGACGACTGGACCATCGCCCAGGGCTGGTTCGACTACTCGGTGGGTGGCCAGGTGGACACGCTGGACTTCTTTGACAAGCTTTCCGCCGAAGGCGCCAACGTGGGGCCAAAATCTGCAGTGTCCTTCCAGAAAGACTTTGAAAAGCCTGTTGGCAAGATGCTGGAACTGGCCTCGAAGTACGTCAACAAGGATGCTGCAAGCCGGGCCTACGGCGACGGCAACCTGGCCTTCTCCCAGGGCAAGGCTGCCATGTACCTGCAGGGTCCGTGGGCCTTCAGCGAGATCGCCAAGACGGCCCCTGACCTGAAGCTTGGAACCTTCCCGCTGCCCATGACCGAGAACCCCGAGGACCTGCGCGTGCGCGTCAACGTGGATCTCGCGGCATGGATCCCGGAGGCCTCCAAGCACAAGGAGGCCGCGCAGGACTTTCTCGAGTACCTTTACCGGCCCGAAGTAATCGATGCCTACAACAAATCTCAGCTGGGCTTCACGCCCACCAAGGACTCTGCGAACGTCCCCGACCCCCGGATTGAAGGAATGGTGCGGTACTACGAGCAAGCCCAGGTCTACCAGGGTCCTTCAGTGCTGGTACCAAAAACCATCCCGATCATGAACTACACGCAGGCACTCGTTTTCGGCGCCAGCCCCACCTCCACCCTTAGCACCCTCGACGCAGATTGGGCGCGGCTGGCTTTCCGCCAGTAGCGCTGAAGCAGGGAGTCAACATCATGTCCATCATCACCACCCCCACCACGTCCGGGCAGGACGGCCGGAAGCAGGATTCGGCCAAGCAGGGCCGTCAGCAGCAGGGCAGCAAGCGCCGGGTCGAGCCGATCTTCTACTTTTTCCTCGTCCCCAGCCTCATCCTCTTCACGTTGGCCATCACCGTTCCGGGAATCATCGGCATCTTCTTCAGTTTCACCAACTCGATCGGAATCGGTGACTGGGAATTTGTCGGCCTGACCAACTACATTGCGATTTTCAGCGATCCCGCCATCCTGCAGAGCTACCTGTTCACGTTCGGGTTCTCCATCGTCACCGTGATCGCCGTGAACGTGGTGGCGTTCCTCCTGGCCGTCGGGCTGACCTCACGCATCAGGATGAAATCGGCGCTGCGGACCATTTTCGTCATCCCCATGGTGGTCTCGGGCATCATCATCGCCTATGTCTTCAACTTCCTGTTCTCCAACTCGCTGCCGTCCCTGGGTGCCGCTGCCGGGATTCCCTGGTTGGAGAACAGCTTGCTGGCAAACCCGGACCTCGCCTGGGTAGCCATTGTGTTGGTCACTGCCTGGCAGGCTGTGCCGGGTGCACTGCTGATTTATATCGCAGGACTGGTGGCCGTGCCGGGCGACGTCTATGAAGCTGCGGAGATCGATGGAGCCAGCAAGTTCCAGCAGTTGGTCAAGATCACGCTTCCGTTGGTGTCGGGCTACGTGGTCATCAACATCATCCTGGGATTCAAGGGCTTCCTGAACGCCTACGACATCATTGTTGGCCTGACCAACGGTGGCCCGGGCACGTCCACCCGAAGCATCGCGATGACCGTCATCTCGGGCTTCAACGGCGGCGACTACGCCTACCAGATGGCCAACGCCACGATCTTCTTCGTAGTAGCCATTGTTATCTCTCTCGTACAGCTTTCGCTGACTCGCGGACGGAATGCACTCTGATGACCAATCAAGCCACCCTCGCCATCACCGAGCCCACCACCCAGCCCACCGGAAAGAGCCGGCGCCGGTCCGAGTCCGCCGTCGAACGCGTGAACTGGCCGGCAACCACCATCCTCATCCTGTGCGCGGTCACCGTGCTGCTTCCCCTGTATGTCACGGTCTCCATGGCGTTCAAGACCCAAGGGCAAGCCGTGGACGGCAACGCCTTCTCCTTTCCCGCCCCGTTCAGCATTGAGGGCTTTGTCCAAGCCTGGACCCTGACCAACTTCCCGGTGGGGGCTGCTATGTCTTTGCTGGTGACAGCGGGGACCGTGGTGGCCACCATTGTCCTGGCTGCCTTCGCCTCGTACGCGATCGTGCGCAACTGGGAGCGTCGGCTGTTCAGGTACTCGTTCTTCTACCTTCTGGGAGCAATGTTCATTCCGTTCCCCGTAGTTGCGCTGCCGCAGATTCAGCTCACGGGCCGCCTTGGCTTGGATAATCCGTTTGGCGTCATCCTGCTTGCCACCATGTTCCAGCTGAGCTTCAGCGTCCTGCTCTTCACTGCCTTCCTGCGCTCCATCCCGATGGAACTCGAAGAGAGCGCCAGGATTGACGGCGCAACTACGTGGCAGACTTTCTGGAAGCTGATTTTTCCGTTGCTGGCGCCGATGAGCGCCACCGTGGGCATCTTCGCCTTCCTCTACGCGTGGAATGACTTCATGATGCCCTCGCTCATCATCTCGGACCCGTCCCTCCAGACGCTGCCGGTGCGGCAGAACCTGTTCCAGACCCAATTCAGCAACAACTACCACGTGTCATTCGCGTCGTACCTGATGGCGATGGCTCCGGCGATCATTGCGTACTTGTTCACCCAGCGCTGGGTCATGGCAGGGGTGACCCAGGGTGCGGTCAAGGGCTAAGCACTGTTGACCTTCAACCTCCGGGCGTTTCATACTGGTCCGGGACATAAATTTAGATTCTAAATCAAAGGAGTTTCGTGAGTACTTCCGCCACGCAGGCACACCGTACCGATTCAGACCGCATGGCCGATCCGAACTGGTGGCGTCAGGCAGCCGTTTACCAGATCTACCCGCGCAGCTTCTACGACGCGAACGGTGATGGACTCGGGGACATCAAGGGCATCACGGCCAAGGTCCCGTACTTGAAGGAGTTGGGGATCGACGCCGTCTGGCTGAGCCCGTTCTACCCGTCGGCGCTCGCGGACGGCGGCTACGACGTTGACGACTACCGCAATGTGGACCCCAAGCTGGGCACCCTTGAGGACTTCGATGAGATGGCCGCTGCCCTCCACGCCGCAGGAATCAAGATCGTGGTGGACATCGTTCCCAACCACTCCTCGGACCGGCACGAATGGTTCAAGGAAGCGCTGGCCTCGCCCAAGGGCTCCGCGGCACGCGACCGCTACATCTTCCGCGACGGCCGGGGCGAGAACGGTGAGTTGCCGCCGTCGGACTGGGACTCTGTCTTCGGCGGACCCATCTGGGACCGCATCACTGAACCAGACGGCACTCCCGGCCAGTGGTACCTGCACATCTTCGCCAAGGAGCAGCCGGACTTCAACTGGGAGAACCCGGAGATCCGCGAGGACTTCCTCAAGACGCTGCGCTTCTGGTCGGATCGCGGCGTGGACGGGTTCCGCATCGATGTTGCCCACGGCATGGCCAAGGACCTGTCCGAGCCGCTGCCCATGAAGGCTGACTTGGAAGCCAAGGCACACGGTACGGATGGCTTCACCGATGGCTCCCACCCATTCTGGGACCGTGATGAAGTGCACGAGGTCTACGCCGAGTGGCGCAAGCTCTTCAACGAGTACAACCCGCCGCGCACTGCCGTTGCCGAGGCCTGGGTTCACGAGTCCCGCCGTGCCCGCTACGCCAGCCCTGAGGGACTGGGCCAGGCGTTCAACTTCGACCTGCTTCAGTCCGATTTCGATGCCGCGTCCTTCAAGAAAATCATCACGGACAACCTGGTAGCCGCCAAGGAGTCCGGGGCCTCATCCACGTGGGTTTTCTCCAACCACGACGTCGTCCGCCACGCCACCCGCTACGGTCTGCCCAAGGGGGGTTCCGTGGCGCAAGGAACCAACGCGGCCCAGGACATCACCGGCGGAGAGCCCAAGGGTCAGGACGGCAAGGGCTGGCTGCTGGCCGGCGCGCCGGCAGAAGAGCTCGACGTCGAACTCGGCTTGCGTCGTGCCCGCGCCGCAACGCTCCTGCTGCTCGCCCTTCCCGGTTCTGCCTACCTCTACCAGGGCGAAGAGCTTGGCTTGCGCGAAGTCTCGGAAATTCCCGATTCCGAACGCCAGGACCCGTCCTTCTTCCGTAACCCGGGCGTTGAGATTGGCAGGGATGGTTGCCGCGTGCCCTTGCCGTGGACCGAGGAAGGTTCTTCCTTCGGTTTCGGTGCTGGCAAGGCACACCTCCCGCAGCCGGAGTGGTTCAAGGATTACGCAGTTGCCACCCAAGAGGGAGTGGAAGGCTCCACACTGGAGCTTTACCGGAAGGCACTGAGCCTGCGCAGTGAACTCCAGACTGACGAGGAACTTCAGTGGGTGGAGACCGGCAACCAGGACGTACTGCACTTCAGCCGCCCCGGTGGCTGGCACACGGTCACCAACTTCGGCAGCAAGCCCGTTGAGCTTCCGGAGGGAAGCATCGTGGTAACCAGCGGCCCGCTGGAGGATGGCAAGCTGCCGTCAGACACCACGGCGTGGATTGTCAGCAACGCCTAGGGCCTGCGGACAATACTGAAGTATGACTACTGCGAACGGGCGGGGACGCCTGATCTATGGCTGTATGGGACTCGGTGGTCCGTGGGACGGCACGTCCTACGGGGCGTCGGAGATTGATCAGGCCGCGGCGGTGATCGAAGCCGCGCAGGGAATTGGCATTGGGCTTTTCGACCACGCGGATATCTATCGCAGCGGAAAGTCCGAGGCTGTCTTTGGCGAAGTCCTCGCCCGTTCGCAGGGTCTGCGCGAAAAGATCCAGCTCCAGACTAAGTGCGGGATCCGGCTGGGGGAGCGCGGGTTGGAGACGCATTATGATCTCTCCCGCGAGGCCATCCTTGAACGGGTCAACCAGAGCTTGAAGCGGCTCCAAACGGACTACGTGGACGTGTTGCTCCTGCACCGTCCAGATCCGTTGATGGACCCGCGCGAGGTGGCGGACGCCGTCGGGCAGTTGATGGCCGAAGGCAAGGTGCGGCAGTTAGGCGTGTCAAACATGTCCGGCGCGCAGATCGCCTACCTCCAGGATGAGTTGGAGACGCCCATTGTGGCGAATCAATTGGAAATGAGCCTGCTGCACCGGGACTGGCTGGAGAGCACTGTGCTGGTCAACCATGCAGAGGGGCTTGAGTACAGCTTCCCGCACGGGACTCTTGAACACTGCATGGCCAAGGGTGTTGAACTGCAGGCGTACGGTTCACTGGCCCAGGGGCGCTATACGGGTGCGCAGCCTGAGGAGTTGTCACCGGCCGAGTCGGCAACGGCGGGCATGCTGGAACGGTTGGCGGGGGAGAAGGGCACCACGCCGGAATCGGTGCTGCTGGGTTGGCTGATGAAGCACCCCGCCAGGATCTCGCCAGTTGTGGGCACCACCAACCCTGCGCGCATCAAGGCCTGCGCTGATGCCGCCTCCGTTGCTGCCACCATGACCCGCGCCCAGTGGTACGGCCTGTGGGTGGCAGCGCGTGGGATCAACATCCCCTAACCCCGGTTTTAAACCAACTGAGTCGCAGTTGTGCGCGTTATGACCTCTCTAAACGCGCTTAACTGCGACTCAGTTGGGTGCGGACAGCAACACACAGCTACGAGGCGGGGCTGGCCGGAGCCACCACGGAGTAGGTGCTCGAGTCACCCTGCAAGGCTTGGCTGGGCTTGCCATCGATGCTCACCGGGATGTCCCCGGCAATGGTCACACGGTTGAGTTTGCGCGGCTGGCCATCGTAGTTGTCTGGGGCATAGTGCTGGGTGATGCGGTTGTCGAACAGGACCACTTGGTTGGGCTCCCAATTCACCCGGACCACATTCTCCGGGCGCGTCACGTAAGCCTGCAACAGACGGATGATGTCCTTTGACTCAGTGTTGGACAAGCCCACAATCCGAAGCCGCTGCGCGAAGCCCCCAATGAACAATCCGCGCTCGCCGGTCAACGGGTGGACCCGCACCACAGGGTGGGCGGTTTCGAACTTCAGCCGGGTGAACTCCTTGCGTCGCTCCTCCGCGTTGGAGTGCTCAAGGTTCTTGGGCACCGAGTAGTCGTAGTCGTTGGTGTGAATGGCCCACAGGTTGTCTGCGAAGCTGCGCAACTCCTCGGGCAGGTCCTGATATGCGCCGGCCGAGGACGCGATCAGGGTCTCGCCGCCGTATGCCGGAAGGTCGATGCTGCGCAGCGTGGAGGCCTGCGGCGGGTTGACCACGAAAGTGACGTCCGTGTGCCAGTTGTTGGCCGAGCCGTTCTCGCTGTCCACAGGCAGGACATTCTCTTCGCCGTCCACGGAGGCCACAGTGGGGTGTGCCTTGGTCAGCGGACCGAAATGCGAAGCGAACTTCACCTGGGCTTCGTCTGTGAGGATGTTGGCCTCGCGGAACACCAGTGCCTTGTGCTCGTTCAGTGCTGCCCGGATCTGCGCCACCGTTTCGTGGCTAAGGTCACCGCTGATGTCCAAGCCACGGATTTCGGCGCCGATGCGGGAGCCGAGCTTTGCGAACTCGAGTTTGGTTTCGGTAATGACGGTCATGGTTCTTTCCTTACTTGTTGTGATGGTTGCGGCAAGAGCCGCGGGGTGGGTCTAGGAAGCGGCGGCGCCAACAGCGGTCCGCCAGCGGGAGAAGTGCCGTTCAAGGGCTACCAACAGGAAGTTCACGCCGAGCCCCAGCAAGGAAACCGTGAGGATGCCGGCGTACATGTCCGGGATGAGGAAGCTGCTCTGTGCATTCACGATCAGATAACCCAGGCCGGCCTTGGCTCCCACCATTTCGGCGGCGATCAACACCAGGATGGATGCGGTGCCGGCCATGCGGATGCCCGTGAAAATGGTGGGAACCGCCGAGGGCAGGATGACTTTCTGGAACAGCCGGAAACTGTTGAGCCCCAAAGAACGCGCGGCCCTGATCAACAACGGGTCCACGGTCCTGACGCCGGCAATGGTGTTCAGGAGCACCGGGAAGAACGCAGCGTAGGCCACGATGCTGATCTTGGATTCCTCACCGATACCCAGCAGCAGCGTGAACACCGGAAGCAGAGCCAACGCGGCGGTGTTGCGGAAAAGCTCCAGCAAGGGATTTAGGACCGAGTTCAGCCGCCCGTACCAGGCAATAAGCAGGCCCAGCGAGACACCCGCCACCAGGGCAGCACCGAAACCGGCAACTGAGCGTGTGAGGCTGGCTGCGATGTGGCCCTGGATGGTCCCGGCTTCGAAAAGCTTGCCCCAGGCCACCAGCACTTCGTGCAGCGGCGGGAGGAACACCCTGGTGGACGGGCTGGCCAGGTACGTCGGCCCAAGCTCCCAAAGCGCCAGGAATGCCAGGATCGCGGCGGACTTCCACAGACCCGCCCCCACCGCCCCGGTTACTCGTCGCACCAGGCCAGGTGCCGGCGTCGTACCGTCTGCCGCTGCCGTCGAAGTAGTGGAATGCTCGACGGCGGCACTGGGGTCGGGCGCGAAGCCCGTCTTGGGCGCGGCTTCTGTTTGCGTGAGCGTGGTGGTCATCAGGCGGCACTCCTTTCGGTGATGGTTGCCTGTTCGTCCGGTGCGCTGCCATCAGGCAGGATTTTGCGGTGGCCGGCGTCCTGGGCTCGGCGGACTTCGTCGTGCAGGAGCGTCCATACCTGGTGGCGGTGCTCAACGAAGGCTGGGTGAGAGCGGATGTCCTCATCGCCGTCGCGGTCCGGAATGTTGATGTCCACGATTTCCTTGAGCCGGCCGGGCCTCGCGCTGAGAACAGCCACGCGCTCGCCGAGGTACACGGCTTCATCGATGCCGTGGGTGATGAAGACGATGGTCTTGCCCGTGGCTTTCCAGATCCGGAGGAGTTCGTCCTGCAACTGCTCGCGGGTCTGGGCGTCCAACGCAGCAAACGGTTCATCCATCAGCAGCACATCGGGCTCGTACGCCAGGCTCCGGGCGATGGCCACGCGCTGCTTCATTCCGCCGGAGAGCTCATGCGGGTAGCGGTCCTCAAAACCGGCAAGCCCCACCAAAGCCAGGTATTCCTTTGCTTTGGCAGCCCGTTCACGACGGTTCAGTTTCCTGCCGTCAGGGCCCGCTCCCTCAAGCCCGATGGACACGTTGGCAGAGGCCGTCCGCCACGGGAACAACGCGTACTGCTGGAACACCACAGCGCGGTCCTTGCCCGGACCGGTGACAGCTTTGCCGTCCACCAATACCTCGCCGGAGGTGGGCGTGGAGAGCCCGGCCAGCAGGTCCAGGAGCGTGGTCTTGCCCGAACCGCTGGGACCCACCAAAGTGAGGAACTCGCCGTCACGGACATCCAGGCTCAGCGAATCGATGGCGGTCAGCCGGGTAGCTGCCGTGTCCTTCGTTGCCCGGACCGTGAATTCCTTGGTGACGTTCCGGAGACTGATTTTGGCTGTCATAACTATCCCTTCTTCGCTGCAGCGAGCTCGTTGAACTCGTTCGTGTAGTACTTGGAGGGTGAGAGCTTGTCCTTGACGATCCCGGCTGAGCTGAGCCAAGCCTCCCAACGGGTGAAGTCTTCGTCCGTGATGACCCCGGCGTCCGGAACTCCGGGGCTCTTCCAGAACTTCAGGTTTGCGGTGCTCTCATTGCGTCCACGGCTATCGATGATCTTGGTGAAGCGGGCAATGACTTCGTCACGGGGTGTTTCAGCTGCCCACTTGATGGCTTTGGCAACGCCGGTGGTGAACGTGCGGGTGGTGGTGGGGTTCTTTGCGATGAAGTCGTTGCGGAGCACGATCTGTCCGCCGGCGAAGGTTCCGAACAGCTCCACGTCACTAAACAGTGACCTCAGTCCGCCGGCCTCAATGGCCCGGTCCTGCAGCACACCGCCCAGCGTTCCGGCGTCCACTTGTCCCCGGCGAATGGCTTCCTCAGTATCGTTCGGCGCCAACGGGACCAACTGAACCTGCTTGATGTCGTCCTGACTGAGTCCGTTCTTGGTCAGCCAGGTGTTGATGACGGCTTCGTGGTGTGCGCCCAGAGTATTGACAGCGACCTTCTTGCCGATCAGGTCACGGGGTTCCTTGATGGTGCTATCGGCCTTGACGTAGTAACCGCTGAAGGTCTTCTCGTCGGAGCCGTAGTAGTTGGTCACTGCCTTGACGGGAGCGCCGGCTTCGATCAGCTTGACCACCGCTCCGGAGAACGCGCCGCCAAAGTCGGTCTGGTTGGTCGCAGCGGACTGGATGTCCTGCGGGCCGCTGGTGGTGTTTCCCACCCAGTTCAATTTCAGGTCCCCGAGGTAGCCCAGGTCGGCAGCGAGTTCAGGAAAGGTGACGTTGTTAGCGGAGCCTTGATACCGAAGTTCCTTCACTTCGTTACCGGCTGGCGCGCCAGGTCCGGCTTCGGCTGCACCGCCGCAGCCGGACACCGTCAGCGCAAGTACGACGGCGGCCGCGACGCTCAGCAGGGGCAGGTGCAGTTTCATGGGAGCTACTTTCGATGGATTGGGATGTGTTGGGTGGCCGGCTGATGCATGAGTTTGCAAACCCGTGCAACGGCTTGGAAACGATGTAAACCCATCCCGACGCCGGGTGGGAAGTGCCGCGGTAACGCCCGGAAACGCTGCGAAACAGCCCGAAACGGAAGGAAATCCGGGGCCATTCCCGGCAACTCTGGGACACAAAGACGCCGTGTTGAGCCCTATGAACAACAGCGACAGGCGGGCCGGATATGACTGGCCGGTACCGGCGTCGGGCGTTCATACTGCCGGACCCCACAGTCATATGGGGTTTAGTTCGTATTGATCCTCACAAGCGGGCGGAATTCTTCGCTGTGCAGGGCGCTGGCCGGATACGGTAGATACATGACGTCTAGCATCGCCGCCGAATCAGTTCGGCCTACCCGCAATATTCCCGCCGACATCGCCCGTTCATGGCTCCTTGTGAATGCCATGAAAACGGAGCTTTTTGACGAATCTGCGGGTTCACGGGCAGACGCGATCATCCTTGACATCGAAGACGCAGTTGACCCTTCGCAGAAGGACATGGCCCGAGAGAACGTAGTCAACTGGCTGACCGCCGGTGGCAAGGCCTGGGTCCGCATCAATGACGCAACCAGCAAGTTCTGGGCCGATGACCTCGCCGGCCTGCGCGGCACCCCCGGCCTGCTCGGCGTGATGCTGGCAAAGACCGAGTCCTCAGACCAGGTCACCGAGAGCTTCCACCGCATGGATGGCAAGACCCCCGTCATCGCGCTGGTTGAGTCAGCCCTTGGCATCGAGGAAGCCAACCACATTGCCCGCGCGCAGGGTGCTTTCCGCCTGGCGTTCGGCTCCGGCGACTTCCGCCGCGACACCGGCATGGCAGCTACCCCGGAGGCCATGGCGTACCCGCGTGCAAAGCTCGTTGTCGCCAGCCGCGTAGGTAACCTGCCGGGCCCCATCGACGGTCCCACCGTCGGTACCAACCACCCCATCTTGCGTGAGCAGACCGGCATCACAGTGACCATGGGCATGACCGGCAAGCTTTGCCTGGCCATCGACCAGACCACTGTGATCAACGAGGTCATCAGCCCCACGCCGTCGGACGTCGCCTGGGCCACGGACTTCATGAACGACTTTGAGGCCAACGGCCGTGTCATCCGCGATGGCTCCGACCTCCCGCGTCTGGGCCGCGCCGAAAAGATCATGAAGCTCGCAGTGGCCTTCGGAGTCCAGCCTTCCCTGTAAGCGTGCTGGTCAGGTAAAGATGCTGGTCCACGGAGTCGCGTGGGATTCGTCGTCCCCTTCGCTGCGTATCTTCACGCCGGACGAGGAGTTCGTTGATATGGCGTTGGCCCGGGGTTCAGCCCTGGGCCTGCGCGTTCTCCCGGGTTTGTGGTGCCTTGGGCACACGAAGGTCCACGGCCCGGGGGACCGCACCCATGTTCCGTGCCGCAGCGGTTCCCCAGCCGAGCGTGGAAAGCAATGCGGGGCCTGCTTTGCGCGGGACGACTCCCGCCTGATGCACGACTTCCACCGCGGAACATCCGTTCCCACCGGCCTCCGTGCTTACCTGATGCAGCCTCATTGGCTCTATGTGGCCACGTTCGCGAACGGTGCCACCAAAGTGGGGACTGCCTCTGCGCCCCGAAAATGGAACCGGCTTGCTGAGCAGGGAGCTGTGCACGCTTCCTATGTGGCACACGCTGAAGACGGACGCGTTGTTCGCGTTCTCGAGGACCTCGTGACCCGCGAACTCGGCCTCGTCCAGCAAGTCCGCTCCGCGGCCAAGGTGGCGGGCCTCGTGGAGCCGCGTGCCGCCGTCGAGCTTTCAACCGTGAACCGTCAGCACGCGGGCAGGGTGCGTGAGTTGCTGGGCGGGCTGGCCATGACAGGCTACGCCGTTGTGGAGGAAGAGTGGGGGCGGCCGGCATTGGCCGACGCGTTGTGCACCGCCCGCGCCCAGGGCGGCTTGCGGCACCCCTACCCGGCAACGTTCGACGGCGGCGGGCACGGTTTGCGGATTCATTCAGTGTCAGGGGCGATCGCCTTGGCGGCCCTGCCCGACGCAGCGGGGACCGAGGTGGAGGGCAGTTTTGTGGCGGACCTGGGTGCGTTGAAAGGCCGCAAGATCGAGTTCGGCCCCCACACCACGGAAATCCCGGCCCTGCAGGACTCCCTCTTCTAGCGTTCCCTCCCGGCAACGACCCTCGAGTTGCGAGGCCCGCTTTGCAGGGTATTTCGGGTTCCAAGGGTGCAGAGTAGGCCTCGCAACACCCGGCCACAACACACCAAGTAGACTTGGACGGTGCTGGAACAATTTTGGGCCACGGCCTCCACATCGTACAAAGTGCTGGTTTTCGGTGCCATGGGACTGATCGCCGTCGGGCTCGTCCTGTCCATTGTGGGGAACACGTCAGGGAACCAAGGCCTGGCCATCGCTTCGTTGCCCATCATTGGCGTTGGCCTGCTGCTCCATGTCACTGGACTGGTGGTTCGGGGACAGAAGATCCGTAAGAGCTACAAGAAGTAACGTCTTCACCTCGCCAACGCGCTGCGTCCGGGCTCCCGGGGCCGATAGGGTTGGAGCATGAGTATCAATCCGGACTTGCAGGGCCGAAGCTACCCTGCCGCAGAGGTATACGACGTCGGCCGTGAAAAGATCCGCGAGTTCGCCAAGGCTGTGAAAGCCAGCAACCCCGCGCATTTTGATGTTGAGGCAGCCAAAGCCTTGGGCCACAGCGACCTCGTTGCACCGCCAACGTTTGCCATCATCGTCGCCCAGCGTGCTGACGCCCAGCTGGTCCAGGATCCCGAGTCGGGCATCGATTTCTCCCGCGTGGTCCACGCAGATCAGCGTTTCACGCACCACCGCGCCATTGTTGCCGGTGACCGCCTCGTGGCCGAACTGCACGTTGACGGTGTCCGGGCCATGGGCGGGGGAGCCATGATCACCACCCGCTCCGAGATTTCCACCGAAGCCGGCGAGAAGGTCGCCACCACAACCTCGTCCATCCTGGTCCGCGGAGAGGGACAGTAACCATGAGCCCTACATTCGAAGAACTGACGGTCGGCCAGGAAATCGGTACCCGCAGCATTGACGTCACCCGTCAGGACCTGGTGAAGTACGCTGGAGCATCGGGCGACTTCAACCCGATCCACTGGAACGAATCTTTCGCCACCTCCGTGGAACTGCCGGGCGTCATCGCCCACGGCATGTTCACCATGGGCGCCGCAGTGCAGCTGGTGAGCGACTGGGCCGGGGACCCTGCCGCCGTCGTCGATTACCAGACCCGCTTCACCAAGCCCGTCCTTGTTACCGATACCACTGGCACCGATGAGGCCGGCGCTGTCATTGACGTGACCGGTGTTGTGGGAGCGCTCGACGCCGATGCCCGCACCGTGCGCGTCGACCTCACCGTCGTTGCGGGTGGACAGAAGGTCCTCATGAAATCGCAGGCGGTTGTGAAGGTCTCTTGAACCTAACGAACACCACTCAACGGCGCGCCACTCCGACTGACATGTCGCGGTGGCGCGCCGCTGTTCTTGCTTCCTACGCGGCCAGCGGCATCGCCTTCGCCACGTGGGTTTCCCGGCTTCCCGCCATTCGCGACGGACTGAATCTCACGCCGGGTGGCATCGGCCTTTTGCTGATGTGCATGACAGTGGCGTCCTTCATTTCGATCTCGGCTTCGGGCCTGATTGTACTGCGGCTCGGTCCTCAGCTGACCACGAGGATCGGCAGCAGCATGGTGGGGGCGGGCCTTGTCACTGTGGGTGTTGGAACCTCCTTGGCGGCCAACCCCTTGGTGGTGGCGGCAGGCTTGATCATCCTGGGCCTGGGTACGGCCAGTTGGAATACCGCATCCAACGTGGAAGGGGCCTCGCTCGAACGCGAATTGGAGCGGCACATCATGCCGCATTTGCACGGTTCCTTCAGCCTCGGAACGGTAGCCGCTGCGGGCTTCGGCGCCTGGGCGGCCGCCATCCACATGCCGGTGTTCTGGCATTTTTTAATCTCCGGCGTAGTAGTGACGGCGTCTGTGGTCACCGCTACCTTTTGGTTCCGCGCCGAAAAGACCGCTGCAGTGACAAAGACCTACCACCCTGAAGAGACCGATACTTTCCAGGACCCCTCAACTGGCCCGCTGCCCATCATCTCCGGCGAGCCGGACGGCGCCCAGCCGGACGGCGCTCAGCCGGATGCCCGTAAGACTGCCGTCCCGCTGGACAACAAGCGGCTCGTGGCTTTGGCATGGCGTGATCGTCGGACTCTACTGATCGGTGTCCTGGTCCTTGGCCTGGCATTGGCCGAAGGAGCCGCGGGGGACTGGGTGGCCCTGGCACTTGCCGACGGTTATGGGCAGTCCGATGCCGCTGGCGCTGTGGGTTATGGGCTCTTTGTGACGTTCATGACCATTGGCCGTTTCGCGGGAACGGTCATCCTGGACCGTTTCGGGCGGGTGGTGGTGATGCGCTGGTGCTCGGCAACCGCCGTCGTGGGTCTTTCACTCTTTGTGTTTTCTCCGGTTCCGTGGCTCGCGTTCGTGGCGTTGGCGGTGTGGGGTCTGGGCGCTTCGCTCGGGTTCCCGGTGGGTATGTCCGCCGCCGCCGATGATCCAGTGCACGCGGCGGCCCGTGTATCGGTAGTTTCCACCATTGGTTACGGTGCCTTCCTGTGTGGCCCTCCGCTCCTGGGGTTGCTGGCTGAACATTTCGGCATCCTGCATTCGCTGCTGGCACCCCTGGTTCTGCTGGTGGTCAGTTTCTTCCTGGCACCCCTGGCTGGCCGCAAGGCGGCGGAGTCGGCGCAGCCCAACGAAGCCCGTTAGGCTTGATTGGTGACCCAAACGCTGCTTTCTGAACTGACCACTGCTGCCGTTGGCGGCCCCGCGGGCAACTACGTTGAGGCCCGCACCGAGGCGGAGATCATCGACGCCGTCCGGTCGGCCGACGCTGCAGGTGACAAAATCCTGATCATTGGCGGTGGCTCCAATCTGCTGGTCTCCGACGACGGCTACCCCGGAACTGTCCTGAAGATCGCCTCCGAGGGCTTCACCGTGAACTCCGAGGACAGCTGTGGCGGAGTGTCTGTGGTGGTTCAGGCGGGCCATAACTGGGACGCGCTGGTGGAATACTCCGTCCTGCACGCATGGTCCGGCTTGGAGGCGTTGTCCGGGATTCCAGGTGCCACTGGTGCCACTCCTGTGCAGAACGTTGGAGCCTATGGAGCGGACGTTTCACAAACCATTGCGGCCGTTCGGACGTGGGACCGTGAGCGCAACGCAGTGCAGACGTTCACCAACTCGGAGCTCAAGTTCGGGTACCGCGACTCCATCTTGAAACAGACCACCGTTGAGGGCTCGCCCCGCTACGTTGTGCTGACCGTGGAGTTCCAATTGCCGTTGGGGCGGATGAGTGCGCCAATCCGTTACGCCGAGCTGGCCCGCGTGCTGGGTGTGGAGGCAGGGAAACGCGCCTACTCAAACGATGTCCGCCGGGAAGTCCTCCGGCTCCGCGCGTCCAAGGGAATGGTCTTGGACGCAGCAGACCGCGACACCTATTCCACGGGCTCATTTTTCACCAACCCGATTGTGCCTGCGGATCTTGCCTCGACTTTGCCGGACAACGCGCCCAAATACCCGGCAGGGGATGACGGACTGGTGAAGCTTTCCGCTGCCTGGTTGATTGATCAGGCAGGATTCGGCAAGGGCTTCGGACTGGAGGATTCCAGTGTCTCCGGCGGACGGGCCTCCCTTTCCACCAAACACACTCTTGCCATCACCAACAGGGGCTCAGCCACGGCCGCGGACATGGTGGCCATCGCGCGTGAGGTGCGTTCCGGCGTCGTCGAGCGTTTTGGTATTGAACTGCACCCGGAGCCCTTGCTGATCGGCGTTAGCCTCTAGCTAAAACTCAGCGCGTGCGCCGTTCCGCGATCGGAAGCACCTTGTTGAGCAGCAGGAACGTCAGTCCGCAGCTGACCGCTCCCAGCAGGAAGATCTGGCTGAACGCGATACTTTGCGGTGAGGGTCCGCTGGGCATGAACAGCCCGGCCGTGGCGAAGCCGACCAAGCCCAGGAGAAGGACGATCGCTCCGAGAAGGAAACTGCGGACCTGCGCCGCGGCGGCCGGGTAGAACCAGGGCTCGGGGGCGTCGTCGTCCCGGTCGGCAACTGGCTGGGTGGCGGCAGCGGTCCCAATGAGAACCGCAGCAGCTGCAGTTGCTACCAAACTCACTGTCTGGATTGCCTGCATCGCGGGGGAGAGACTCACACCGGTCCCTACCGCCACTATCAGTCCGGCGGCGAGCCCGGCGAGCGTGCAGAACCAGCCGGCGGTAGCCAACCACCGGCTCATCGGCCGCACGAACGGAGCAAGATCACCAAAAAGCATGAATCCATCCTAGGATCCGCTGCTGGGTGACGGCTGGGAGGCACGGCAAGGTTCCCTGTGCTGGATGGTCCTCTTAGGATGAAGCATGCCTGCCGAGAGAACCAACCCCACTCCGCGCGTCATGGGCCGTTTGCGGCTCGTCAGTCAAGGCCTGTTGGGCGGTGGCTTTCCAACGGTCCCGGAGGCGGTCCGGTGGATGACGTGCATGCAGGCGCAGGACTTGGGTTCAGCACTGTGGGCGGTGGGGCAGCGGGTACCTGGAACGACGGCGTCAGACGTTCGGGCTGCCCTCGACGCCGGGACGGTGGTCCGTTCATGGCCTATGCGCGGCACGCTGCATTTACTGGCACCGGAAGATCTCCGCTGGATTCTGAAAATCACGAGTGACCGGCTGATGAACTCGTTGGCGGGCCGACACCGTGAACTCAACATCACGTCCCATGACATCAGCCACTGCAGGGACATCGCTTTCAAAACCGCGGAGGTTCTCAAGGCCGGTGGTGCCCAGGGAGCAAGCCGCGAGCAGCTGTTCCAGGCTTTCGAGGATGCCGGTCAGATCACCAAGGCCCAGCGAGGCATTCATCTGTTGGGCAGTCTCTGCCAGCTCGCGTGGCTGGTGCAAGGACCCATGGCCGGAACCAACGGCAAAGTGGGCGTGCAGCAGCTATTTGTGCCCTTCGAGGAGTGGATTCCGGACTCGCGGGAGCTGGGACGTGCAGATGGGATTGCTGAGCTCCTGCTCCGCTATGTAAGGAGCCACGGCCCTGCCAGCATCAAGGATTTTGCGTGGTGGAGCCAAATTCCGCTCACCGAGGCCCGGGCCGCCCTCTACGAGGTGCAGGACCGCCTGGTTGAACTTGAGTTTGGGGGCAGTAGCTATTGGCTCTCACCGGAGACTGCGGCAATGCTCGACGACGGCGTCCCCGGCTCGCGCTCGTTGCTGGCGCTCCCGGGGTTCGACGAGTTCCTGCTCGGCTACCAGGACCGGAGCCTGGTGCTGGCTCCTGAACACGCGGAGTTGGTGGTGCCGGGAAAGAACGGAGTTTTCAAACGGATTATGGTGTCCGGCGGAGAAGTGGTGGGTACGTGGGCCAGGACCGTGAATGGCAAGACCATAGGTGTCACGCCGGAACCGTTTGCGGGGGTACTGGGTACAGCCGCTGAGCGTTCCTTCCACGCCCAGGGCCGTGCGTACCTGAAGTTCATGGCAGGGTGAGCCCTCTGGCCTGCTGAGCCCTAATACGTCGAAAACCCGCTGTTCCGTTGCCGGGCAGCAACGGAACAGCGGGTTAGGGACGTGCTAAGCCGGGCAGGCTAGAGCTTGCCCGTCACAATGTTGAGCATGCGGCGGAGCGGCTCGGCTGCACCCCAGAGGAGCTGGTCTCCCACGGTGAAGGCGCTGATGTACTCCGGGCCCATTTCGAGCTTGCGGATACGGCCCACCGGGATGTCCAGGGTGCCGGACGCTGCCACAGGGGTCAGGTCAGCCATGGAGGCTTCCTTGGTGTTGGGAACAACCTTGGCCCACTCGTTGTCCTTGGCCAGGAGATTCTCGATTTCCGTCACGGACAGGTCTTCGCGCAGCTTGAGCGTGAGGGCCTGGGAGTGTGAACGCATGGCGCCGATGCGGATGCACAAGCCGTCCATGGCGATGTGGTCCTTGCCGGCGGTGCCGTTGCCGGTGCCGAGAATTTTGTTGGTCTCTACTCCGGCTTTCCATTCTTCCTTGGACTGGCCGTTGCCGAGGTCGGCATCGATCCACGGAATGAGGGATCCGGCTAGGGGCACGCCAAACTGGGTGGCGTCAACGCCGGTGCGCTGGGCGGCGAGGACCTTGTGATCGATTTCGAGAATGGCAGACGCGGGATCGTCCAGCTCGCTGCTGACCTCGTTGTTGAGGGTGCCGAACTGGTTGAGGAGTTCACGCATGTGCCGGGCACCGCCGCCTGAAGCCGCCTGGTACGTCATGGAGGTGCCCCACTCCACCAGATTGTTCTTGAACAGGCCGCCGAGGCCCATCAGCATGCAGGAAACCGTACAGTTGCCGCCGATGAAGTCCTTCACGCCACCGGACAGGCCGGCGTCGATGACGTCGCGGTTGATGGGGTCCAGCACGATGATCGAGTCATCGTTCATGCGCAGGGTGGACGCAGCGTCGATCCACAGGCCATCCCAGCCGCGGTTGCGGAGCTCGCCGTGGACCTGCTTGGTGTAGTCGCCACCCTGAGCGGTGACAATAATCGGCAGCTTGGCCAGGGTCTCAATATCGAACGCATCCTCGAGCTTGCCAGCCCCCTGCGCGAACGTCGGGGCGGCACCTCCTGCGTTCGAGGTGGAGAAAAATACCGGGTTGATGTTGGCGAAGTCGTTCTCGTCCTGCATGCGCTGCATCAGGACGGAGCCGACCATGCCACGCCAACCGACCAGTCCAACGGACGGATTAGCTGCTGTAGTCATTTCCCAAGTCTAAACTTTCGGGGCTCAGTGCCGCTGTTGGTTACGTCACGCACGCACTGCACGACGACGGCACCCGCCACAGCGGCCCGCAAGCCGACCGCCCGGGCTAGTGGCCGGCGTCGTGTTCCTGCAACAGGACTGCCTTACGCTTGCGCAGGGCAAAGAACGCACCAAAGGTAAACACCTGCGTGACAACGATCAGCACAATGATCCCGGCAATTTTGTTCCCGCCCAGGATCATGGTGAGTCCCACAATGGCGGAGATCAGGGCAAAAAGCGGCAGGAGCATGTAGCCCAGCACGAACAGGGTTTCGGGTTTCTTCAGCATGCTTAGCTCTCTTGGCTTTCCTGGTTTGCGTTCCGGCGCCACGTGGTGAACCGGTAGTTGGTGCCGTTCTTGGAGGTGAGCCACCCGTCGGAGGGGGCTACGGCGTCGAAGGCCCAATCATCACCGAGTTCGGGGGCGAAAGTGTCGCCTTCCAAGTCGGCGTCGATGATGGTGATGACGGCAAGGTTGGCGATGCCCATGGATTGTTCAAAGATTTCGCCGCCGCCAATGATCCACACTTTCTGGCCACCCGGCGCGAATTGAGATTCCAGCAGCGCGGCGTCAAGAGAGGAAACCACGACGGCGCCCTCCGCCTCGGGCGTGGACGCCCACTTTTCGTTACGGGTCACCACAATGTTGGTGCGGCCGGGCAGGGGGCGGTACTTTTCGGGGAATGACAACCACGTCTTGCGGCCCATGATGACGGGGTGACCGGTGGTGAGCTGGCTGAAGTGTTTGAGGTCCTCGGGGAGGTGCCACGGCATGGATCCGTCTTTGCCGATCACGCCGGCCTTGGTCTGGGCCCACACCAGTCCGATGCCGGTCATGCGGGCCGCGGTCTCTTGGGTGAAGATGACACCGGGGAGTTGGTCCGGAACCTCTGAAGATGATGTGCTCATACCGCGATCGGCGCCTTGATAGTGGGGTGGTGGCGGTAATCCACAACCTCAAAGTCATCCAGCGTGTAGTCAAAGATGGAGTCCGGCTTGCGGAGGATCTTCAGCTGCGGGTACTCGTACGGCTCACGGCTGAGCTGCTCGGAAACCTGGTCCACGTGGTTGTCGTAGACATGGACGTCGCCGCCGGTCCAGACGAATTCGCCCGGCTCAAGCCCAAGCTGCTGGGCCACCATGCGGGTCAGCAGGGCGTACGAGGCAATGTTGAAGGGGACGCCCAGGAACGTGTCCGCCGAACGCTGGTACAGCTGGCAGGACAACTTGCCGTCAGCCACATAGAACTGGAAGAACGCGTGGCATGGGGGCAGCGCCATGTCTTTGAGTTCGGAGACGTTCCACGCGGACACGATGTGCCGCCGGGAATCCGGGTTGGAGGCCAGGTTGGTCATGAGCTCGGAGATCTGGTCGATGTGCCCGCCGTCGGGAGTGGGCCAGCTCCGCCACTGGACGCCGTACACGGGCCCGAGTTCACCGTCGGCATCCGCCCATTCGTCCCAGATGGAGACGCCTTGGTCCTGCATCCACTTCACGTTCGAATCGCCGCGCAGGAACCACAGGAGCTCCACCGCCACGGATTTGAAGTGAACCCGCTTGGTGGTGATCAGCGGGAAGCTCTCGGCAAGATCGAACCTCAGCTGACGGCCAAAAACGCTGCGCGTTCCGGTTCCGGTGCGGTCCGACTTGTGCGTGCCGTTAGCCATGACATCGCGCAGAAGGTCTTCATAAGGGGTGGGGATGCTCACGAGTCAAGCTTACTGGCCAGCCGCCCGCGGAGAAGATCAATGAGCGTTTCATCACTCACGCCCGCGTCGCGCGCCGTCTGAATCAAGCCGTCGACGGCGGCAATCACCGCGGCGTCTGCCCGGATAGTGCCGTTCGGTGCCTGAGGCGGCCCGACGACGATTGTCCCGTTCCGGCGTCGTGACTCGATCAATCCCTGCTGCTCGAGTTCTTTGTAAGCGCGTGCCACCGTGCCAGCCGCGATGCCAAGGTCTGCCGCCAGACTCCGGACCGTGGGCAGCCGACTGCCGGGTTCAAGGACCCCGATGGCAATCAATGAGCTGAGTTGCCTGCGGATTTGTTCGAAGGGAGGTACGGGATCCGCGAGGTCTACTGTGATTCCGGCGGTCATTGCGCCCGTTCTTCATGATGAGCAGGATCACTACGTGGGATGGTTCCGAGCAGGCTGCGAACCGGTACCACTGCCACGATCACTGCGATGGCCGCCAAGACCATGCCCACTGTGATGGCCGGGCTGGGTGCCAACGGGTATTCGCCGTCGCCCGGTGCAAATACGCTGTACCACGCATCGCCGGTGATCATGAGCAGCGCTGCGGCCTGTCCGAGGCAGTAAGCGGCCAGTGTCCTCACGATTCGATACAGGCTGATGGCCCTGAGCGCGGCGTCCAGGCCCGCATCGCCCTCACTTTCCGGGATACCACGACGGCGGCGCACGGCGAGGATAGCAGCCGCACCCGCCGCGGCTACTACCGCCGAGAGCAGAAGAGCCGCCGGCCAAGCCTTGGGGGTGAGGGTCTGTGATTCCGCGGCCACGGCGAAAGACACAGCCACGGCAAATATCGCGGCGCTTCCGATTGCGAAGGAGAGTAGTCCTCGCGAAACGGCCTGCCGAGGCCAACGGAGCTGAGCTTCGGGTTGGCCATAATTTCGCGCCATCAGCACCTCGCCGGCCGCAATGGCTGTCAAGAGGGCCGCGGCGGCGATGGCGATCACGATGGGAAAGGCCCCAGGGTCGAGGGGGCGTGAGGCCATCAGGATCGCCACGACACCCGCCACTAGTGCAAGTCCGCCAATCACGCCCAACACTGCTCCAAGGGAAATACTGAGCCGGGCGGCTCCGTGGGCTAGAGGATCGGAGCGGAGTGTTTTTGCGCTCGTGACTTGAGGAGCTTTGAGGACCGAGGGAAGTTCAGGCACCCGCCACCACCACATTGCCGCGAGAACTGCCATGTTGATCAGCCCCAGTATGTTGAACCAGGACGACTGCCACGTGGCTCCGGGGGCCGGTTGTGATGCGAAGTTCCCGGCGATACTCGCGAGCCCGGCGGCGATGGTCGCCACGGTCCGAAGCAGCCGGTTGGTGGCTATTGTTCGTAGAGTTCGGTTGTCATCGCCGTCGAGCGTTTCCAACTGGCGTCGACGCGCAATCAGGAGGAGCACCAGCCACGTTCCCACGGCCAGAACCAGCAAGGTCCCGCCGAGCCAAAGGGCAAGTTCAAGGCCCGGAATCCGTCCGTCCTGCCCTTGTCCCATGTAGCCGTTGTCCTCAGGTGGAGACTGGCCCGGCGGCGTAGGCGGCACGGCTGTGTACGCTGGCAAGGTTGCGATCCAAGCGATGGCCAAAGCTGCGTAGCCGAAGATGGCCGCCGTGGTCCAAGCGAGTTTGCGGGGAAGGAAGTCCCTGATCCTCCGGACCTTCAGCTCTGCGTACCGGCGTGGTGCCTTCGGTGCGGGGTAACTCAGCTGACCGAGGGCATGGACGGTGAGGCACGCGACAATTGGCCAGGCAAGTGCGTTGGCGATCTGGTCCGGAGTTGCAGGAGCGCTTGATCCCAGGGGATTCGACCTGATGATTCCGGCGCTCATGGCACCCTGCAGGGAACTTGCCATCCAACCAATGATGCCCACCCAAAGCCCATGGGAGGCCACGGACTGGGCATCAGGCTTGGACCAGACCTGCATCCTCAGGAACAGGTACACGATGATGGCACCGACTACCGGTCCCAGGAAAAACATTGTTGGCAGAACAACCACGGCAAGACCCCCACATCTTTTGTATCAATCTACTGACACAAAGAAGTGAGGGTCAAGCCGTTTGCCGGGTCAGTCGTCGAACGGTTTGACCTGCTCCACAGACACAATTTTCCGCTCGGATCCCCGCGCTACCTGGCAAACAATGACTTCGCCGGGAGAAAGATAAGGATCTGTTGTGGGAAGGAGTGCACGTAGGGCCTGCGACATGTGCTGGCCCAACTGCTTCAACGCCGTCGGCAGAGCCGGGCGATGCGTGCACACAGCGATCGGCAGCTGCTTGTCGAACAAAGCCTCAACAGCGGCAGCCGTCTTCTTGGGGGAGCGCTGATGGGTGTGCTCGGTGAGTGCTTCCACCAGTTTCACCTTGACGCCGCTGGCCTTGGCATAGGGGGCGATGGTGGCAACGCAACGCGCCCAGGGGCTGGTGACCACACGTTGTGGTTTCCACACCTCCAGCAGGCGCTGGACGGCAACTGCTTGCCGCTGGCCCGTGGCAGCCAAGGGACGGTCGCCCTCGGCTTTGGTCCATGAGGACCGCGGCTTCGCTTTGGCATGGCGGATCAGCACCAGCGGCCATGTGTCCAGTTCACCGCGGACGTGGGCCTTCTGAAGGTATTCCAGCGGTGCCACATCTGATGGGTTACTCAGGAAGCTTGCAGCCCGGTCCGGGCTGCACCACATGACGCTGTCCACTTCCTTGCCATCGGGCCGAAGCTGGGCGCCGTTGACCTTCACTGCCCAGTACCTGACCACCTTCAAACCGGCACTGACGTGGTAGTGAATTGCCGGAAGAGGTATGCCCAGCGGGGCCTGGAGTCCTATCTCTTCCCATACCTCACGGGCAGCGCACTCGGGAACTGTTTCGCCGGCGTCGAGTTTTCCTTTGGGCCATGACCAGTCGTCATACCGGGGACGATGGATCAGGAGAACCTCAAGGGCGCCCTTGGTGATGCGCCAAGGAATGGCGCCGGCGGCGACAACGGCCACCGGCTCGCCGGGGTGGTCTGTTTGATCCGCCACGGGGGTATCGCTGTTCAACTGGGTCCTTACCGCCGGGCCGCAGCACGTTGGCGCGAGCGGGAGGCCAGGAGCCAGGACTGCATGTCCAGCAACGGCTTGCCCTCGTCATCCAAGTGATGCCTTGTCCAGTGTCCGCTGCTGTCCAAGTGCCAACTGGCTGTCCCGTCGTCGACGTATCGACGCATCAAGTCCATGACCGTTGCCGTGTCTTCCTTGCTGGCCAGCTGAACCAGCGCCTCAACGCGGCGATCCAGGTTGCGGTGCATCATGTCAGCAGAACCGATGTACACCACTGGCTCGCCACCGTTGCCAAAGGCAAAGACGCGTGAGTGTTCAAGGAAGCGACCCAGGACGGAACGGACCCTGATGTTCTCGCTGAGTCCCGGGACGCCGGGCCGCAGGGAGCAAATACCGCGCACCACGACGTCAACCCTCACGCCGGCCTGGGAGGCTCGGTAAAGGGCATCAATGATGGCTTCATCCACCATGGAGTTGACCTTGATCTGCACCAGTCCGGGAGTGCCGGCCTGGGCCCTGCGGATTTCGCCTTCAATCCTGTCCATCAAGCCCGCACGCACCGAGCGCGGCGCTACAAGCAACCGCTTGAACGTGGACTTCGGGGCGTAGCCGGAGAGCTGGTTGAACAGTTTGGACAGATCCTCGCCCACTTGCTCATTGGCTGTCAGGAGGCCAAGGTCTTCGTAATAGCGGGCGGTGCGCGGGTGGTAGTTGCCGGTGCCGATGTGGCAGTAGCGGCGCAACCCGTCCACCTCCTGGCGCACCACCAAGGACAACTTGCAGTGAGTTTTCAGGCCCACGATGCCATACACCACGTGAACGCCCGCTTGCTCGAGCTTTCGCGCCCAGGAGATGTTGGCCTGCTCATCAAAGCGGGCTTTGATTTCCACGAGGGCCAGGACCTGCTTGCCTGCCTCGGCAGCATCGATGAGGGCGTCAACGATGGGGGAGTCACCGGAGGTCCGGTACAGGGTTTGCTTAATGGCCTGCACCTTGGGGTCCGCGGCCGCCTGCTCCAGGAAAGCCTGGACGGAGGTGGAAAACGAATCATACGGGTGGTGGAGCAGAATATCCCTTCGGCGCATCGCGGCGAACACGTTGGCGGCCTTCGAGGTCTCGGACTCGTTGAGGTACCGGGACGTATGCGGGACATGCTTGGGGTAGTGGAGATCCGCGCGATCAATGGCACTGATGGCTGACAGTCCACGGAGATCCAACGGCGCGGGAACGGAGTAGACCTCGGACTCTTCAACACCCAGCTCGCGGATCAGCAGCGCTTTGATGTTCGGGTTGATGTCCGTGGTTACTTCCAGACGGACCGGAGGGCCGAAGCGGCGGCGCAGGAGTTCCTTCTCCAAAGCCTGCAGGAGGTTCTCGGCGTCGTCCTCTTCTACTTCCAGGTCCTCGTTGCGGGTGACGCGGAAGGTGTGGTGTTCCAGGACTTCCATACCGGGGAACAGCTTGTCCAGGTGGACAGCGATGACTTCTTCCAGGGCGATGAATCGGGCCACGCGTCCCGGGATGGCACCGGCACGCGGTCCGTCCACGGAAATGAGGCGGGGCAGCTGGTCCGGCACCTTGACGCGGGCAAAGAGTTCCTTGTCGCTGATCGGGTTGCTGACGATCACGGCGAGGTTGAGGGAGAGGCCCGAGATGTAGGGGAAGGGGTGCGCGGGGTCCACAGCCAGCGGCGTCAGGATGGGGAAGACCTTCTCCTGGAACATGATGCTGATCCGGTGGCGGGCATCCTCATCCAGTTCATTCCAGTGCATGATGTGGATGTGCTCGTACGCCAGCGCAGGGCGGATCTGCTCAGCGAAGACCCTGGCGTGGCGTTCCTGAAGCCGGTGGGCCTCTTCGCTGATCTGTTCCAGCACCTCGATGGGGCTCAGGCCCGCAGGGGAGGGCACGGCCAAACCCGTGGCGATGCGCCGCTTGAGGCCGGCCACCCGAACCATGAAGAACTCGTCCAGGTTGGACGCGAAAATGGACAGGAAGCTGACGCGTTCCAGCAGGAAGAGGTCAGGATCTTCAGCGAGCTCCAGCACGCGGGAGTTGAAGGCCAGCCAGCTGAGTTCGCGGTCCAGGAAGCGGTCCGGGGAGATGTCGCCTTCGGGCTCCAGGCTCGGTGCGAATTCCGGAATATCGATGCGGTCCTGAGTGGCTCGCGAAGCCGGCACTTCCGATGATCCGAAGCGCGGGGGCAGTGTTGCTCCCTTCGAAGTGGATCCGGCGGTGCCAACGGGGTCCGGCTGCATGGGGTTCTCCTAAGCTCAGGACGGGGTTTCCTCCCACATTACAAGCAATTCCGGCGCTCGAATCCAAGATGTCACCTGCTTTCAGGCAAGTGATCCCGTCAGGTTAATTTTTGGTTAAAGGCCCATACATCACATCGGTGTCCCAACGAACAAAGCCGAGTTTCTGATATAGAGCTACTGCTGCCTCGTTGTCGGCGTCCACGTACAGCATCACAGCATGCAGGCCTTGGTCCTGGAGATGCTTGATGCCCGCAACGGTAAGGGCCTTGCCCAGACCCAAACCCTGCGCCGCAGGAGTCACCCCCACCACGTAGACCTCGCCGATGGCCGGGTGCGGACCCTGCCGGGGGTGCACCTTGGTCCAGTGGAATCCCAACAGCTCGCCTTCACCATTGACGGCCAACAGGAAACCTTCGGGATCGAACCAATCTTCAGCCTTGCGAGCCTCAAGGTCCGCCAGTGTCATGGAACCCTGCTCTGGGTGGTGGGAGAAAGCGGCCCTGTTGGCTTCCAGCCAAGGCTGCTCATCCTGGCCCGGCACGAAGGTGCGGATCGAAATCCCGTCCGGAAGTCCGGCGTCGGGCAGTGCGGAGGTTGAGGACATCAGCCGCATCTTCCACAATTCGCGAACCGGACCGTAGCCGAAGCTCGTGGCGAGCTCGGCGGCGGCTTCGTGGTTGCCGTGCGACCACGCACTTAAACCCTTGAGGCTCCGTTTGCCCTGCAGGGCACTCAGCAGCTTTCCTGCCACGCCCTGATTGCGGTAGCTGGGGTGGACGGCCAACTCCAGCACGCCGCTCCCGTCATCACTTTCGACGACCACCGCGACGCCCGCCAGGTCATCAGCGGTGGCAGGATCTGAGTCTTCGTCAGGGGCATATAGGACCAAAGACAGGACAGAGTGATCCCCGGCGTCTGCGCCGCGCAGCATGACCAACGTCTGCTCGGAGAACGGGGGATTCCCGTCCGACTCCCCGGCAGCGGCGGCCAGGGCCGTGACGTCCCTGAGGAGCTCACTGTCCAAGGCGCCGGCAATAATCAGTACGGGCCAGTTTTCCGGGTGCGCGTGACTCATGATGCAAGGCTATACGTCCAGTGCAAGCTGCGTGATTTGATGTCCTCGGAAATGGGAGGTAGTCTCGTTATCTCGTTCGCCTCGCGGTTTATCCGTGAGTCAGCGCAGGGGGGATCCACCAGTGGGGTGGCCTCGATACGTTCGACCCGTATGTCCTCCACCAAGTAGCTAAGTAAAAGGCCAGGATCCTTGTGGATCCTGGCCTTTTTCTTGTCTAATCCAGTGGTCGCTCGGAACAAACTTCAGGCTTCGGACAACTCTTCGTCCGTGAGACGGACAAGGGTCAGCCGGTAGCCAACGTTGCGGACAGTGCTGATCAGGTTCTCGTGATCCACGCCCAGCTTGGCGCGAAGCCGCCGGATGTGGACGTCCACGGTCCGGGTGCCGCCGTAATAGTCGTAGCCCCAGACTTCCGTCAGCAGCTGCTGACGGGTGAACACCCTGCCCGGGTGCTGGGCGAGGTACTTCAGGAGTTCGAACTCCTTGAACGTCAGGTTGAGGGGCTGGCCGCTGACACGGGCGGTGTAGCTCGCCTCGTCAATCACGACGCCGGCTGCCCGGATTTCGGTCTGGGCTTCCTCTTCGCCGGGCACGGCACGCGCCATGGCGAGCCGAATACGCGCCTCGACTTCTGCGGGTCCGGCCGAGTCCAGCACGATGTCATCTACGGCCCACGCGGACGAGACAGCAGCCATGCCACCTTCCGTGAGGATCAGCATGAGCGGTGCGCTGAGGCCGGTCGCCTTCAACAACTGGGTGAGCGAGCGGGCGCCCACTAGATCTTTGCGGGCATCCAGGAAGACGATGTCCGTGGGGTCGGTCTCCAGGAGGGCCGTGGGTTCTGCCGGGAGGATGTGCACACGGTGGTTCAGCAACTCCAAGGCAGGCAAAATGTCCACCGATGAGCCGGTGCTGTTCGTTAGGAGCAGGATGTGCGACATAGTTCCTCCAATGGGCTGTACGCGCATCATCGGGCGTCGAAACCGGCTTCTCACCGGTCGGTCACAACACATGCGCAGCCTCTACCGTTGTAACGGGATTGCGGCAAACACAGTGCGCTGTTGAAGTCTGAGTATACCCATCAGTGCCTTGCGACACATGGATTCGTGACGGGCAAGCACTGGAATTACGACATATTGGGCCGGCTTAAGGCAGGATTGTCGGGAGGTCGTAAGGCACATCGGATTGAGGTCGGCACACAGTGAAGTCTTGGAGCATCGGGGTATTCGGACTCGTGGCGCTCGTAGCCATCGTGGCCAGCACCTTCGTTTCCCGGGAAGCCATGGTGGGTGCAGGCATCGCGGCGTCCGCGGCGGTGGGGATAGGCTGGCCGCATTTCCTTGCTGTTCCCGCCAAGAAGACGTTGGCCGCCGTTATTGGGCTTGCCGGTGCAGGATCGGCCGTAGCCGCTGCCTACATGCCGGCGCCGGGATTCCTGGACGGTACCCCGGCGTTCGTGGCGCTGGGTGTGATGGCGGTGTTCGTGGTCCAGCTCATCAGGGGGACAGGGCAGGCCCAACGCCTGGAGTCCACTCTTGGCTGCTCCGCCGGTGTGTTGCTGAACTGCCTGGGCGCGGGGTGGATCGCCAGCGCGCGATTCAACGGCGTCAAGGAGATGGTCCTGGTGGCGGGCCTCAGCGCGGCAGTTGCCCTCATTGTGGGAATCATTCGCTGGCCGGATCGCATTGTGGCTCCGCTCGGTGTGGTGATGGCCGGACTCATGGGACCGCTGGCAGGTCTGGTCTTCTCGGATATCGCCGTACTTCCCGCAGCCCTGGTGGGCGTGGTGGTGGGATCCGTTCTGGTGTGTTTCCGCCGAATGACCACCCTTCGGCGGGGGCGACTCAATATCCCGGCGGCGATCGGAATGGGCGTGGCGCCCGTTTGGGCTGTGGGGGCCTTGGCTTACTTCATAGACAAACTACTCATCTACTAACGGTTAGGATTGCATCATGTCTGTACTCGCATTTGAAATCTTCTTCCTCGTTCTCCTTGGCCTGGCCAGCGTCGCCATGGCATGGTTTGCGGGTTTTGTCGTCTACCGCCTTTTCAAGGGCCAGAAGTAACCCTTCTGATCCTGCAGCCCAACAGAGGTAATCGTTGTGCCTATTGAGATCCCCACAGATCTGACGCCTGAACTCGTCCCCCTTTCCTGGCTCATTGGTGAGTGGGAAGGCCGCGGCCGGCTCGGCAGCGGAGACGAGGACTCCGAACATTTCGTCCAGCATGTGTCATTCACGCACAACGGGCTCCCGTACCTGCAGTACAGGGCCGAGACCTGGCTCAGTGATGACGCCGGCGAAAAGTTGCGCCCGTTGACTGTTGAGACGGGGTTCTGGGCTTTGGAGCGGAAGCTTGAAGAAGGCGACGGAGGCCCGGGCCTGATCCCGGCCGACATCGTCCCCGTTCTCAAGACTGCCGACGAAGTCGAGGAGCGGCGCAACAAGGAGGGCGGTTTCGACATCTCCGTATCGATCTCCCACCCTGGCGGAATCACTGAGCTCTACTACGGCCAAATCAAGGGACCCCAGATCCAGCTGAGCACCGACATGGTGATGCGCGGAAGCCACTCCAAGGAGTACACAGCGGCAACACGGATCTTTGGCTTGGTTGATGGCAACCTCCTGTGGCGCTGGGACGTCGCTGCCAGCGGCAAGGCCCTTGAAGCGCACGCCTCGGCATTCCTCAACAAGGTTTCCTGACCCGAGGCCTCACCGTACGTTCCAGCACGCAGCAAGCAAGCAGCCAGCAGAAGGAGCAGAAAGTGAACACCCACCTCAAGCCGGAAGGTTATGAGGGCCTTAAGGCCGTCTTCTTCAATGGCACCCTGAAACCTTCGCCGCAGCTCAGCAACACTGATGGCCTGATCAAAATCAGCCGGGACATCATGGAGAAGCAGGGCGTCACAACCCGGCTCTTCCGGACAGTGGACCACGACATCGCCAGCGGTGTGTATCCGGATATGCGCGAGCACGGATGGAAGACCGATGAGTGGCCGGAGATCTACGGCGACGTCCGCGACGCCGATATTGTCGTGGTCGCCGGGCCTATCTGGCTGGGCGACAACTCGTCCCAAACCAAGAAGCTGATCGAGCGGTTATACGCCCATTCGGGCGAGTTGACCAGCAAGGGCCAATGGGCGTTCTACCCCAAGGTGGGCGGTTGCCTGATCACTGGTAACGAGGACGGCATCAAGCACTGTTCCATGAATGTGCTGTACAGCCTGCAGCACATCGGCTTCACCATTCCTCCCCAGGCCGACGCCGGGTGGATCGGTCCTGTTGGTCCGGGTCCCAGCTATCTGGACGAAGGATCGGGTGGGCCGGAGAGTGATTTTACTAACAGGAACACCACCTTCATGACGTGGAACCTCCTCCACATGGCCAAGCTCCTGCGCGATGCCGGGGGCATTCCGGCCTACGGCAACTTGCCGGAGGAATGGAAAGCGGGCACCCGATTTGATTTCGAAAACCCGGAATACCGCTGATACCGGAATACCGCTGAGTCGCAAGGACTTCTACTACATATGACTTACAAGAGCCCTCTGTTGTCGCGCCCCGGCGCCGTCGAGGACACCGGCCTGGACGCCGGCGTCGCCGCTCACTATGGCGAACCGCTGCGTGAGCAGCGCGCCCTGGCAACCGGTACCGCCGTCGTAGATCTTTCGCACCGTGGCGTGGTAACCGTGACTGGCCCGGACCGGCTCAGCTGGCTCAACACGCTCTCGTCCCAACAGGTCACCAACCTTCAGCCCGGCGTTGCCAGTGAACTGTTGCTGCTCAGCGTTCAGGGTCGCATCGAGTTCGATGCCCGCGTCATTGACGATGGCACCACCACATGGCTGATCGTGGAGACTGCAGAGGCAGGGCCATTGGCTGAATGGCTGAACAGGATGAAGTTCATGCTCCGCGTCGACATTGAGGACGTCTCTGAGCAGTGGGCCGTGGTGGGTGCCACCAAACCGCAGGAGCAACTGACCGGGCGCTTGGTGTGGGAGGATCCCTGGCCGCACGTAAGCCCCGGCGGCTACGCCTACAGCATCGTTCCCGAGGAATCGCATCCCGGGCTCGAGCGCCCCTGGTTCGAGTACCTTGTCCCGGCGGCCCAACTGGAGCAATCCGTGGAGGGCCTTCCGTTGGCAGGCGCCATGGCAGCGGATGCCCTGCGGATTGCTGCTTGGCGGCCCCGCCTCGGTGCCGAGACAGACGAGAAGACGATTCCCCACGAACTGGACCTTTTGAGGACCTCAGTACACCTGAACAAGGGCTGCTACAAGGGCCAGGAAACCATTGCTCGTGTCCACAACCTGGGCCACCCGCCGCGGCGCCTCGTGTTCCTGCAGCTTGATGGCTCACAGCACACACTGCCAGCCGTTGGCAGTGTTGTATTTGTCGGGGAGCGCAAGGTGGGTACTCTGACATCGGTGGCGCAGCACTTTGAAATGGGACCCGTTGCTTTGGCCGTGATCAAGCGGTCCGTATCGGCGGAGGAAACCCTGACGGTGATGGACGGTGAAGAACCTTACATCGCAGCCCAGGAAGTGATCGTCGCCCCCGACGCCGGCCAGGTTGTCGGGCGCCAGACCGGATTCCTGAAGGGACCCCACAGATGAGCCAAGCTACAGGCCCCGACGACGAAACGTTGGCCCTGGCCCACGCCCTGTTCGATGCTGCCCGCGAAGGGGACACCGAACTGCTGCGAGGCTACTTGAACGCCGGCGCTCCTGCCACCCTGACCAACGCCGCCGGCGACTCCCTCCTGATGCTGGCCGCGTATCACGGGCACGAGGAAGCCGTACAGCTCATCCTCCATCACGGTGCCGACGTCAATGCCGCCAACGATCGCGGACAGACTCCGCTGGCCGGGGCGGTCTTCAAGGGATACACCGGCGTCGCCCGGGTGCTGCTGGATGCTGGAGCAGATCCCGACGCCGGAACTCCCTCCGCGCGCGATGCCGCCACAATGTTCGCCAGGTCAGAGATTCAGGCCCTGCTGGACTAACGCAACTAGTGCTTGGAAAGCCCAGCCGCCTGGCGGCTGGGCTTTCTGTGTTTCCGGGCTCCTTTGCATCCCTATACTCCACGTGGAATAGTTGTTGCGGCGTATTTGATCCGGAAAGGGGTTGTTATGCCCAAGGCCGCTGCTTTGACCCCACTGGGGGTAGCCGCGCTGGCCCTTTTGGCGGAGGGGCCCATGCATCCTTACGAGATGTACCAGTTGCTGATGGCCCGTCATGAGGACCGCCTTGTAAAAGTGCGCCCCGGGACCCTGTATCACGCCATGGGCCGGCTCGAGGAAAGCCGGCTCATCGAGGCTACGGGAACCGAACGCGAAGGGAACCGCCCGGAACGGACCACCTACCGGATCACTTCAGCCGGACATGTTGCCCTCGATGCCCGTCTGCAGGCCATGCTGTCCACCCCTGTGAATGAATACCCCGTCTTCCCTCACGCAATCGCCGAGGCCCACCACCTTCCCGCGGAGGTGGTGATGGGGCTGTTGGAGGAGCGGGTTGTTGCACTGAATGCCGATCTCGACTTCCTCGTCCACGCCGAAGCCACCGTGACGGGCAAGGGACTGGCCCGTAAATACTGGATCGACATCACGTACCAACAGGCAATGCGCCGAACGGAGATCGCGTGGATCCGCGGCCTCCTTGAGGAGTTGGGCAACGGGCGCCTGCCCTGGGATGAACCCCAACCGGCTCCAACCGAACTTATAAGCAAACCAAAGGAATCCCTTGGAAAACGTAGCTAAGCCGTGGCCCGCGCTGTGGTCACTCGTGGTGGGTTTCTTCATGATCCTCATCGACACCACCATTGTGTCGGTCGCGAACCCGCGGATCATGGAGGGCCTTAACACGGATATCAACGCCGTCATTTGGGTCACCAGCGCCTACTTGCTGGCCTATGCCGTGCCCCTGTTGATCACGGGCAGGCTGGGTGATCGGTTCGGCCCCAAGAACCTTTACCTGATCGGCCTGGTGGTCTTTACCCTCGCTTCCCTCTGGTGCGGGCTCTCCGGCGACATCACCATGTTGATCGCTGCGCGCGCCGTCCAAGGCTTCGGTGCCGCCATGATGACGCCTCAGACCATGGCCGTGATTACGCGAATCTTCCCGCCCGACCGCCGCGGCGCAGCCATGGGGCTGTGGGGAGCTACGGCAGGAATGGCAGTACTGATCGGCCCCATCCTTGGTGGTCTGCTGGTGGACAGCCTTGGCTGGGAGTGGATCTTCTTCGTCAACGTCCCCATCGGCATCGTGGCCTTTATCCTTGTCACGCGTTTCGTGCCGAAACTGAGCACTCACACCCACACGTTCGACGTCGTGGGCGTGGTGCTGTCCGCCGTCGGTATGTTCTTGCTGGTGTTTGGCATCCAAGAGGGCCAAACCTACAAGTGGGGAACGGTTACCGGGTTCGTTTCGGTGTGGGGTTTGATCATTACCGGACTTGTAGTCCTGGTTCTGTTTGTCGCCTGGCAGTGGCTTCTTGAACGCCGTGGAGGGGAACCACTGCTGCCGCTTGGCCTGTTCAAAGACCGCAATTTCTCCCTGGGAAACAGCACCATCATGGCCGTGGGCTTCACGGTGACAGCCTTCCCGCTGCCCACCATTTTCTACTACCAAACGGTGCGGGGCCTGACGCCAACGCAGTCTGCCTTGCTGATGATTCCCATGGCTGTTATTTCGGGTGCGCTCGCTCCGTTCGTCGGCAAGCTCATAGACCGCGCAAACCCGCGCTGGTTCGCATCCTTCGGCCTCGTCTGCCTTTCCGGAGCATTGTTCTGGACCGCGTCCCTGCTGGGCCCGGACACTCCTATCTGGATGTTCCTGCTGCCCAGCGCATTGCAGGGCGTTGCCAACGCCTTCATCTGGGGTCCGGTGTCCAACGCGACCACCCGCAACCTGGAACCACGCCAGGCAGGGGCCGGTTCCGGCGTTTTCAACACCACACGCCAGATCGGTGCTGTGTTGGGTTCGGCTGCCATTGCTGCCCTCATTCAGTCTCGGCTCGCGGCAGAACTGCCTGCGGCTCCAGCCGGAGCTCCTGCGGGTGAAGCCTCCATGACCGGAGTGTTGCCGGAGGCGCTGCACGCGGGATTCTCGACGGCGATGAGCCAGTCCATCCTGTTGCCCGCCTGTGCGATTCTTCTGGGAGCGGTGATGGCACTGTTCTTTGGCAAGCCCAAGTCGGTGCAAGGCTGGGGCGGAAAGGCCCCCGAGGTACCGGCCGTTCAGGAAACAGTGGGCAAGTAGCGCTGACATTTTCCGGACAACAGCGCAGGACCAGCCCACTTTTGGGGTGGTCCTGAGCTGTTGTAGGGCAGGATCAATCCCTTCCGGGTTCAAAGCCGGGCCAGTTCAGTTCTGTGTCAGCCGAGGATGACGCTGGCGTGGAGCCCGCCCGTGGCAAATCCCAGGCTGCGGGCCATCGCCAGCGCACCGGTGTTACTGACATCGGCCTTCCACTGGAGGGTCAGGCCGGAGGCAAGTGCTTCATGTGCAGCGATGGAAGCGGCCAGGGTGCCCAAGCCTCGCCGCCGCCAGGGAGGTGCAACCAGCACGCCCATATTGGCCAGAATGCCCTCCCACTCGGAATAGGCACCGCAGGCCACCGGCGTGGGCTGATCTTCCTCGGGATGCATGATGGTGAAGCGATGTTCGAGCCCTTGAAGGCCAACCTCGTTGACGTCATCCGGGGGACACAAGCCCTCAAGGCTGATGGCCTCGGGGTTGCCTTGCGAAACCGTCAGTTCTTCGGATGGTTGCTGAAGCGGGAGATCGTCTGCAAAGAACAATGCGGAGGATCCAAGCCCGTGTCCGCCGTGCGAGCGAGTGATGGTCAACAGCGTTACGTGCTGGGCCAGTTCGGTATCGGGGATGGCTGCCGCTGCATCAAGGGCCCACTGCGGTCCCACTAGCGCCGAGACGCCAAACAGGCGAAGGAAAACCAGCGACCGCGCTGCGTCATCCACACGGGTAATGCGGTTGCCAAGGTCGCCTGGGTCCGCCGCGGAAGTGGTGAGCCGGGCAGCTGCGGTGGCGAAAGCGTCGTCGTCGAGCCCCAAACGACGAGCCCACGCCAGCTGGATGATGGCAGCGGACGTGGGCTCTAAGGTCATGGATTCAGCCTAGCCGACTAGCCGAACAGCACAGACGCTTCGTCGTAGCGGTGTTGTGGCACGGTCTTGAGCTTGCCCAAGGCTTCCTCGAAGCCCACATGGGAAATGTCTGTGCCCTTCAGAGCCACCATGGTGCCCCAGCGGCCTTCCACCACGGAGTCGATGGCGGCCATGCCCAGGCGCGTCGCCAGAACGCGGTCGTAGGCGGTAGGAACGCCACCACGCTGGATGTGGCCGAGGATCGTGGCCCGGGTTTCGATGCCGGTGCGGGCCTCGATCTCCGGTGCCAACTGGTCAGCGATGCCGCCCAGGCGGGGACGGCCGAACGTGTCCAGGCCGCGCTCGGAGTGCGGGGACTCCATGTGATCAGGGACGAAGCCCTCAGCAACCACCACCAGCGGCGCACGGCCACGGTCGTGGGCTTCCTGGACCCATTCGGTGATCTGCTCGATGCTGGCCTTCTGCTCGGGGATCAGGATGGCGTGTGCGCCGGCAGCCATACCGGCGTGCAGTGCGATCCAGCCGACGTGGCGTCCCATCACTTCGGCAATCATGCAACGGTGGTGGGATTCGCCGGTGGTGCGGAGCCGGTCGATGGCCTCAGTGGCAATCTGGACGGCGGTATCGAATCCGAACGTGTAGTCGGTGGCATCGAGGTCGTTGTCCACGGTCTTGGGGACTCCGACGATCTTCAGGCCGGCGTCGGTAAGCCGCTTGGCAGCTGCCAGGGTGCCCTCGCCGCCGATGGCGATGATCGCGTCAATGCCCAGGCGTTCCATGTGGGCTTTGATGACGTCGGGGCCTCCACCGTTTTCGAACGGGTTGGTGCGGGAGGTGCCCAGAATGGTGCCGCCCTGCTTGGCAATACCGCGGACCATGGTGCGGGGGATGTCGATGACATCACCTTCAACCACACCACGCCAGCCGTCGCGGAAGCCAACAAACTCCTGGCCGTGGATTGCGATGCCCTTGAGGACTGCTCCGCGGATCACTGCGTTGAGGCCGGGGCAATCGCCACCGCTGGTAAGAATGCCAATTTTCATGTTTGCTCACTCATGGCTTGGAGGAATACGTGCAGAGCGCCACGCTGAGCTCCCCATGATTGTAGACGCGCATGTGGGGTGGGACACAAACGGTTACTTTTGACCCTGGCCGTGCGGTATTGGAAACCTGGCCGAAAACAGCGAAACGCCCCGCCGGCCGGCAGGGCGTTTCGTGTTCTTCGGCCGCTGTAAACGAAAACTACCGGGAACGTTGGCTGATGAAGGATTCGAGCGCGATCTTGTTGTTCTGGTCCGGCAGGAGGAGCCAGCCCAGGATGTAGACCACGAATGCCGGCCCGGGCAGCAGGCAGAAAAGCAGGAAAGCCACCCGAACGTACGCGACGTCTACCCGGAGCTTGGCTGCGATTCCTCCGCAGACGCCACCCAGCCATCGTTGCGGTCCACGCTTCAGGCCGAAGCCCCTGACGATGCTGAAGAACTTGTCCATGGCTACAGCCTTCCCTGTTGTGGTTGCTTTGTCACGTTGCTGCGTGCGGTCACTTGGCCGGACTCTTCGGTGTGCCGGAACCCTTGCGGGCTGCCAGGAGCCCACCGACCACCAGTGCCGCACCGGCACCGATCATCAAACCGATCAGCACGTACGTGCCGTTCAGAGTGACCCATCCGAGCGTAGAGATGACGATCAAGGCCGCGAGGGCGATCACAATCAACCCCCACACCACAGTTCCTATCCGCGCCTGGCGGGGTTCGTCGTCGTCAGTGTGCTGTACTGCGAAGCTGGGCTCCAACGGCGGGGTGAGCGGGATTGGCTTGAGGCTCGGCTTGGGGAGGGCTTCCGTGGGGCGGGTT